>JABDFM010000022.1 GCA_013286565.1 Bacteroidota bacterium | reverse complement strand
TGTAATGATCTGTTGTTTTCTCGAATTTTTCAATCACTTCTTTCAATTTTGTCTTAGTTTACAGGAGTAGTAAACAGTATGCAGGTAAAACTGCCCACTGCAAACTCAAAACTGCAAACTTAAAAATATTCAGGTGCCTATATCGGCGGTGTCCACCTCTTCCCATTCCGAACAGAGAAGTTAAGCCCGCCAGAGCCGATGGTACTGCAGTAAAATGTGGGAGAGTAGGTCGGTGCCAAATCTTTAAGAAGCCTTGTAGGAAACTACAGGGCTTTCTTGTTTTTATACCCCGCTAACGCCCCGTAAAATCCCGTAGAAACCCCTAAATGCCCCGCGAAATCCTGTTATCACTCCAATAACGCACCCAAATACCCTGTCCTATTTTCTGGGCGTTCCATTTTCTGAATGTGGAACACTTTGGAACGGTATTAAAAGTTAATATTGTTGAGTATTGATTAATATGTCAAAAAAGTGGCAGCCTGAAATAAATATGTGAGCCTGTTGAAACCGCGATATCCGCTGCTATCGGGTTTAGGTGGGTTGGGCTTGTGCTGAAATATTAATGGTCACGAATACGCCACGCCCTGCCCTACGCTGCATACTCGCGCCAGATTGGGTAAAAAAGTAGTACGATGTAATTTTGTCAGGCTTATTTAATTCAGATTTAGACCCCAAAGTCCGGCACGATGATATTGTTTTAAAATAGTTAATGGGTAGGAGATTCTTTCATTTAGCGTCTCTAAATCGATTGGGCCCGTTATTTCAGCTATTGTGTCCTTCAGCTCTACAATGTTTTCTTCTACTGACAGCCATAATTTAGAAAAATTATCTGGACAATTGGCTGGTTTCCAAAAGCCATTTGATATGCCAAATCGATCAAACCAAAAATTAAGATCAGTTTGTTTTACATTTGCTTCTCTAAATAATTCTGAATTTACTCCTGTCGACAATCTTAACATTAAAGTAGCTCGCGCCAAAATTGAGAACGGATTAATATCACCGTTTGAATCGAATGATGGTTTTTTAGATTCAAGTAATATCCTATTTTCTACAGTCCCCGTAAGGATATTAATGAGTGATTGATTTAAAGATAAGCCGAGATTTTCAATATTTTTCTCTACCAATGACTCAAATGAATCAATTATATTATAATCTTTAACCAAGCTATCATATAGTCTTTTTAATAGTGATGCCAATAAATATTTGTCTAATATTTCAAATTGATAATTACCACTAGGTTCAACAATTCTCCAAAAATCTTCAATTCGATCCACAATTTCATTTAACCCTAAGTTAGAAAACCCACTTAACCGTTGCGGGCGATAGCTAACTTCTCCTCTTAACCCCTTGTCGTTCCTAAATGCCTGGACATCAAAGTTCCAATCTCTTAGCCACTCGTGTACTATATTGCCACTCATCCCGAGTGTCACACGCGGATGGAAATTCAGTATCCATTTGTCAAATGAAATTCCTTGTGCAGAGAAAATTTTTAACAAATTCAGACCGTCTATAGATGGGGAGATAGACCATTCTTTAATAGCATTCCAAACGAAAATATGGGTACCTGATAAGCCACCTTGAACAAGAAAGGAATTATTGGCTTTGAGGATCAAATGTCTATCATTAAATACACCAATGCCTTGAGATGCTAAAAAAGCCATTGTTGCTCTTAACTCTGCATAATAAGCCAGATGAACACAGACGCCTATATCACCTTTGACTAATGAATCTAATGCATTCGACAAATACGACCAGCCATCAAAATTATGTAGAAGCGTTGAAGATGCTAAATACGTTGAAGCATCACTATAATTTATTAGATAGCTATTATTAGTCGCGTGATGATTGGGACCTTTATCGTAATACTCTAATGCTTCGATTGAATTTAATAGGAGTGGATTAAAAGAATCTGTTAATTCACCTTGATTAAAAAAATTGGCTTTTAGATCAAGAAGTGCAGCTTTGATATTTTGTGATGATGCACTAGCTATAAATGACTGAGTATCCATTATGCTTTTTCTGCAACCAACAATGTGAATTTAATTAATTCAGGATCGTTTGATTCAAGAAAAATTTTAATCAAGCCTTTCCATATTTCCTTGTAACCTGAGCTACCTTTGTACAATGCTTGCTTATTTCTTAGTTCTTCGTTCCCGTCAAATTCAGCCGATGTAGTTCTCCAATCAAATTTTGCTATCAATTCAGCGAGTCTTTCCAATACGTCAAATATTTTATCCTCTGCGAATATTTTTATTGCTTCTTCTATGCTATATATTTCGATCTTTTTTTCATCAAGTTCTTCATCCCAATAAAAGTCATTCAGATCCCAATCTTCAGAATTTGCTAAAGCATAAAAAAAATCATTCGCGAACATGGATATGCCTCTAACGCCTTGATCTCTAGATAACAGTGAATTTTTTCCTGCAAAAGCTTGATCTAATCTAGGAGTGATTATGTTGTCATGTTGGCTTTCAGTTCGCAAACTTATAGCCCATTCATATTTACAGTTTGCAATAGCTTTTTCAATTAACTCCCAAAGTAGTACAAGGAAACCAGCTTGTTGAGATCTATTCCAGTTGACTACTTGGTTGTTTTTATTATCGAGAATATCCCCAAATAGCCCTCCCATGGAATAACTACTTTCTTTACCTGATTTTAGGAATGAACTTGTTAAGGCTCTAATAAATGCGGCTTGGCTGATTGTTGGCCCACCTGCTTCACCTAACATATTTATGCGATTATGCCACGGACTTTCTTTATAAATCCATAGAGCCTCTACTAATTCCTGAGCTCTCGTTTCTCTATACACTAATAAAGTATCTCTTGACTTTTCTAACCATTCTTGTGTTCGTAACAAAGGGTAGAGATCAAATCCTAGACTTGTATTAATTTTTACAGGTTTTATATTAATTGTATAAAACAAATAAGCTTGCCAAGTTAAATCTAGATTATAATATGCGACAACTGGCAATTCATAATCACCATCTAAAACTTCATAATCATCAAATGCTAATAATCTATGTTGACCATCGATAATTTCAATTGGTAATAGTTCTGGATTCCAATCATCTTCAAATATGGAATCTGGAATATGTATTTTTACAAAATTTGTTTTTGGAACCTCCTCTATTCGTATTAAATCATTATTATTAATTGTATTATTATTCCTTTTTTGACCCGGACCTAATATGTTCGCAATAATAGCTGTAGGTAGAATCCCCGGCATTTTTAGATTCTGATATTCAATTGAGTTTTGTTGATTTTCTTTAAGAGTTGACCAGGGAAAACCACCGTGAACATATTTTTCTATTTCTTCAGATCGTTTACTTGATTGTTTGCGTTGCACAGCACCATCATCCGTTCTAGCTTTATCTGCTTTTCGACGATGTACATCAGAGAGCCTTTTTAATAATCTGGCATCTATATTAAATATAACGAAGTGGTGCGGCGGTTCTTGACGAGTAGTTCCAGTAAAATCTATTTCATTCCATTCGTTTAGCCATTGTTTTACTTTTAATCCGGATATCTCTCTATAATTTTTAAAAGCCGGGTTGACGGGTTCCAAATCATTAAAATTAGATTCAAGATCCGATCCGTTTAGCCATCTCCGATACTGATCCACTGTCAGGCTTAAAGTTTTATGAAAATTTAAGCCTAGACTCTTTTTATAAAATTCTTCTTCTGCGCTAATATTAAATCCTATCCTATGTAATCGTTCTTTTAAAACTGATTTAAACAGCAATCCCACTTTTCCATTTGAGAATAACTTCGAAAAATTGTACGGCACTTGAGGTTGACGTCTATATTTTCTTAATGCGGCTTCACCTTCAACTAGCGCACTACGAACATTTGTGGCACGTTTACCATCCTCAACAATATACAAGCCCCCCATATTTTCCTTGCCATATTTTTCGCCAAAATCTATTATATTTTGATAATGCGTGAAAAGAGTAGTTACTAAGGCAAATAAGCGTATCTGATTAGGATATTTGTAAATTTCTTTCCAATAATCCGGAATCGGTTCGGATAGTGATTTTATTCCTAAAAAGCTCCTGAGTATGGGCTCATCAATATATTTTTGTTTACTTATATATTTTTCAATTTCGTTATTAGCAACCATATTGATAACTTGAACAATATCGTATTTAGTCCAAGAGGTTTTTAAAACCGATAAATCAGGATTTGATGTCATTACTTTTTCTGGAATAACAGAATATACTCTTTAACATCTTGTTGCCTTTCATCACTTCTTCCCATAGTGCTGTGTATGTGGTCTTTTTCAAGAGGTTTGTAGGTATAATCTTCTTTGAAAATGTTATTTGCAAGTTCTTCTATTTCTTTCAGTGTAATCATGCCACTATCACTATAACTTAGTACCAAGTGGGAATTTGCTTTTTTTATAGCTTCAAAAAGCGAAATAAAGGCATTATATACTGTTGTTTTTTTACAAAATGGCGATTGATGACGATCATCTCTATATCTGCCTTTATGCAATACTTTGGGATAGTCGTATCTAACTAACGTTTCAAGAGCATGATAAAAACGCGAATAGTGAACGGATTGATAAGGTGGGTCAGCATAAACGATTGAGCCCTCTTCCAAAATTCTTAGGCAATCGAGATAATCTAAAGTGGTAATCTTGTATTCTTTCGAGGCATCACCATTCAGGACTAAGGTTAGCTCCCTGAATTTTTTTTCAAAATAGCTCCAAATATCTCTTTTGCGGTAACTTAAAATGTCAAGCATATTATCGTTTGTAGCATCCCTATATTGGGCATAGTGCCCTGTACTTTGAGAAGCATATGACATTGCAAATATTAAGGAAGAAAGTATTGCATAATATTCCGGTTTGCCTTTATATTGCTCAGCAACAGCCCGTAAGGAATCTATCCAAACACATTGGTTATAAGACCAATAGGTTCCTGAATAATTTTTTGCGAATAAGTGAAACCCTATTTTAAAGTCCTTGTCTATTAAAGCCTGTTGTTTTTCTTCCGTTTTTATAAAAGTTTCCAGAGTATTAGCAGCATCGTAATTAAAGGATAGTTGTGGATTGCTATTTAGAAATTCATTAACTAGTTCATTAGTTTTTAATTTAATAATATCAATCTCATTAGGTTTAATAGTGCCTTTTAAATTTGATAGATAAGTATGAGATAGAATAGCAGAGTAGGCTTGAATATCATTTGCATGAATATTATAAGAACTTTTTAATGACCCAGACACAACACCGGTTCCCGCAAATAAATCGCATACCCAAGTACTTTTTACGTCCAACGATTTAATAGCATCTACTACAAAACCTATAATTTCTCTTTTTGATCCCATGTATTTAAGCAAGTGCGGGATCTTGGCTTCAATAATGTCTATTTCCTCTGTTTCCATCTATTTTTTAAACAATTTTATGGCAATAAAGGTACTCAAATACACCATTCTCTAAGTTAAATATAATTACAGAAAATACAGGACTTGCAAGGAAATTTAATATGCCCCAACATGATAAAATACATACCAATATTAAACTAAATTTTGTTGCAATCAACCCGTGAAAACACCCTAATTTAAGATAGAAATTAATTCAGATAACGGCGATAATCATTTCCAGCACTGCCCTGCCTAACCTAAACCCGATAGCATAGCGGGGCTATCGCAACCTAAGAACCACTGCCCCTGCTTTTCAAAAAGAATTCTTACACCACCAACCGCCATCCGCGTATCGCCTCGCCCCACTCAAAAATCAAACAAAGCACTTGCCCTTATTCCCAATCTGCTGGTATTAGGATTATTGAGGTAACTAAAGCGGTCGACCAGGTCAACGCGGAAGATCTTGAAGATATTGCCGATGCCTACACCGCCTTCGGCATAAGGGCCGTTGTTGAGGGTAAAAGTTTCAGGTACGCCGTTTGTACCGGTCGGGAATTGGAGTAATGATGGGTTAAGCGCGGGGTTATTTTCATCGCGCAAGCCACCATACAAGGCTTTAAAGGAAATATATTCGCGCCATTTCAGCTTTTTGAACAGCGGTATTTTGTTCAAAATAAAACCATTTAAGCAATAGTCGACTTTTACGCTGGCATAGTGGTCGCTCACAAACTCTAAAAAGTTCATGAGGTTATAGGAGTCGTAGTCAAACTCATAGGTTTGGTTAGCCTGGTGAATGGTCAACAGCGGGAAAGGCACCTGCCCAAACAGGTAATTGCCCTCAACGGCAACATCAGCATAACCCAGCTGCGAAAGGTAGAAACGTTTATCAACCCGCATAAACAGGTTTTGATAATTGGTTTCGCCCCCAAAAAGCCCTTTTACACCTTGCCGGTAATCAAAGGTAAGGATGGGGTACTTGCTGGGGATAATAATGCGGTAAAGTTTGCCTTGTACCAATTGCTCGTGCGGGGCATAGCGTAGGTTTAGGGAGAATTCTGTAGTGGTGAGGTTGGGGACATTATTCGGCACGCCATCCACCTGGTTGGTAAAGCTTAAGGATCCAGCCGGTGTTTGCCGCCAGTTTTTAAATTCGAACGCATAAGAAAAGTGATTTTCGAATTCGTTCACATAATCAAACTTGTAATATTTATTGTAAAGGAACTTGTTATTAACCCCGCGTGTAAACGATAAGAAGAAATTATCCGCCTGTTCAAAAGCCAACTCCTCGCCAGGTATTTTGGTATCGCTTTGTATAGTTGCTTTTATATAGTTGTTTGGAAAAGTGTAGATCGACTTATTATTCAGCGCATAAGCGGCGCTAAACAAGTATTTAAACTGCTTATCTTTTGTTCCGTAAGCACCATAGGTTTCCAGGTACCAATGTGTGTTAAAACTGGGTGTGGTACGCCCCCCGAGGCGAAACCGCGAGCCTTCCAGCGGGTTAAAACTATAAAAAGTACCCCAGGGACCAACCTCAACCGGGCCGAATGACTTAAAACCCCCGGTAAGCGTATTGATGAGATCCATCGCGCGTTTGTAGGAGGGGATGGTTTGCAGGCTGTCGATATTTTTGTACGCACGTGATTCCACACCTGTCAGCGTATCGCGCCCACGACTATCCGACCAAAACTGTTCGCTTTGCTGCATCGCTGCTTTACCGATCACAATATTTTCGCCCGCATATACGCTATCAGCCCTCGGTGTATTGATCAAATAGTTGTTGTAGGTAATGGTTCTGTCGCCAAAAATGCCTTTATTCCCATTTTTGTTAAGACCGAAATCAGCCTTCATTTCGCTTTTGCTTAAATGATACCGACCATCGGGATTCTTCTCATAACTCAGGTCGACCGACATACCACGCACCCAGTTAAGGTTAATGTTTTTATTGATGGAGAGCCTTGCTTTTTGTACGGCATATCGCCCGTCGAGTGTGATGAAAATGAGGCCCTCGAATAACATATCGTTCCCATTACGCGGGGTAAAGCTCAGCTCCACCATTTTTTTATGGTCGACCTCAATGGTATCGGTAATAAAGAACTTGTAGAACGATGGTGCGCCATCCGCGATAGGGCTTAAAAACTGGTTGGTCATCAAAAAAATATTGTTGGAGTAGATGTCCACCTCGTTATACATCCTGTTGAGGTAATTGTTAACGCCTTCCTCATCAATAAAATTTATAATATTTACTTTCTTCTCACCCTCGACGATCTTTTTAGTTTTTTCGGGATTTTTTCGATAATAGCTTTGTGTCAGCTTTTCTTCCAAATAAACCGGGAGCAAGGATTTGCCTGGTAAATTGGTGGTGTCTCGGTTATCTAACAGAAACTTATATTTATGATAGGTTTTACTCGTAGCCAGTTTCGGCGCGGGGTTAATAAACGAGAATTGCAGTTTTTCGTATTGCTGATATTCGATGTAGTCATAGGCTTGCATACGGTTTGAATCCTTGTGGGCAATTACCTGCCGGATCAATTCAACTGCGGGGTTATCTCTATTGGTATAGCGTTTCTTTTTTCCCGCGTGGATGTTTACCGTTGCCAATGTTTGTACGTCGGCTTGCATTTTAACGTTGATTACCTGCTCTTTACCTGCTAAAATGGTTCTTATAACAGGTCTATAACCCACAAATGAGAATTTTAGCTGGGTATAGGTTTTACCAGTGGTTATAGAATATTTACCATTGCTATCACTATTTACACCAATTGATGTACCGGGAAATGATACCGACACAAATGGCAACGGTTGATTGGTTCGGGCATCAGTTATCGCACCGCTTACAATTGTATTTTGCGCTTCGGATGTAAGAGAGAAAAATAAAATAATTAGCCAAAGAGTGTGCTTCATTTAAATGCTTTAAACTTAGAATAATCGACAAGTTTATACCCTGCTTAAAAGCACCTTGCGAAGAACATGCAGATTGTTAATGTTGATCTGCTTATTTTTTTTATTAAACGTATAGAGGTTGAAAATGTTATTAATTGCCTGATAATAGGTAGTTGGGCAATATAACCTTTATATAAATTTTTGTATTTTTGTTATAGTAGCAAACTATTTAGCTATCATCATTATAAATTAGCAGTTATGACACATCTCACAATAGACAATAAGAAATATGTGCTTGTGCCTGAAGAAAATTACCAGGAGCTGCAAAGAAAAGCCGCTTTAAAATGGAAGCCGGAAAAAACATTTTCTGTTGATGAGGCCCGTGCTTTCAGTAAGACGCTGATCAGGAAATGGGCTTCAGAAAAGTAATCCCGAGACCTTCCCAGACATGGTTCGACAGGATCACCATGACAACGCTCTTTTTCTAATTCCCTGCTAACTGCTACTGCAAACTGCCCACTGAAAAACCACCTCAAAACACCTTATACAATATCCAGTCATCAGTTTCGTAAACTTTCTGGAGGTTAAGGTTATTATCCGAATGTTTGATGGCGGGTACATACCTGTAATTTAGCTGGGTATAGCTGGTCATGGGGTTGGTATCGGTTGCGATAAGTATATAACTCACATAATGCTCGGGTGCTTCGCTGGCACTTAAATAGGTTTCCTGGTAAGGCAGGGTGAGTCGCTGAACATGATCAGTGAACGAAATAACAGGGTATGCAATAGCATCATCAATTAAGATCCGCCCGTTGCTGGGTAATGTGTTGATGTAATCGGCCATCTCGCGGTTCCCCGCTTGCTTATCAACCGGGGCTGGGTTAAATAAAACGGTAGCAAAATCCCGTTCTTCAGAAATGAATGATTTTTTTAAGAAGGTGTAACCGGTATATAACTGGAATAGTACGAGTATGCTCAGGATGGTTTTCATGTGCATCTGCTTGTCATGCGAGTGCCCCCTAAGTATAAGGCACAACAAGGACAATACCAGGAAGATGAGAAAGTACTCGTATGATAGGAATATTTTATCGTATTTGATCTGCAGGAACTCTACAAAAGCAAACGGAGCCATAATGGTCAAAGTCTCGTAAGTATTGTGCCTGAATAGGTAGATGGCCACTACGATCATGGGGCAAAAAAGCGCTATGCTTGCCGTAACTAAGGGTGATATCTGTGACGACTGGTAATGCGAAAAACTGGTAGCCTGCTCAAAGCTCATGCGATCTGCCAGGACGGTCCAGGTGGCATAAGGGCTATCGATAAAATAGTCCAGGTCATTGGCATGTGTCAGGTTCAGCATTTTAAAGATCAATACTGTTGACAGTGGCAGAATAAATATGATGATATAAATGGCAAACGTTTTATTGATCAGCTTGCGCCGCAATGCAGGGCTGTTAAAGCTTTTGAATAGTCTGAAAATAGTTTCCTTTTCGCCGAGGTTGAGGCTTTGGATAGCGATGAACAGTACCAGCGGGATAAAAAATAAAGTGAGCCAGATAAACTTGTAATCGCAAAATACCAGTATCACCAGGCATATACTCGCAATAGAAACATGGAAAGTGGTATTTGACTTGTAATACCGGATGATATGGAAGAAGAATAAATAAAAGAAAATAAGCACCATGTATATTGATTTGCCCGAACAGGCCGTGTACAACATACCGGGGTGAAACACAAATACAACCAGTATCAACAATAAATAAAAATCATCATGGCTTCGTTTTGTTAAGGTTGACGCCATCACATAAAAAAGCATAGCTGTGCCAATTGCCGAAGCAAATACCGGTGCAAGCAGGCTATTTTTGAATGAAAAAATGAAGGTGCCAAAAAAAGGCAGCATAGGCGACGTTAGCCCCATTATCTTGAGGCGGTTGCCCAGTCCATCAAAAAGGATCTTGGTTTTCTCGATATAAAAAAGCGACTCCTGGTTATAATACCCCAGCTTGTTTAAGTAAATGCCTAAAAAAAGATAATAGGCCGCTAATAATGCCGTAATAATGAGAAGATATAAGGGTCTTTTACTTCTCATTTAATAACATTTGTAGGATTGTTTATTTTACTTAATCCGTGGTTAGTTTTCTCCCAGTAAAATGGATTTACTATCAATTGGTATAAACCCATATAAGCCGCTGCGGAGTGCATTAACCAATAGATAGGGTTGGCAATGGCAAACAGGATCAGCTCATAAAAACGGCGTTTAAAAACAGCCATCATATTTACATAGATCATCAGGATATTACCCACCATCAGGTTAAATATGGATATAAACAGCACCCAATCCGGAAAGAGCGATTTGATGGCAGCTATGTTAAATACAACATAGCTCAAAAACACAAATAACAAAACAGGGTAAATTAAAAATGTTATAGGGGTTGCGCCGACAAAAAAATTGAACCCTAAAAAGCCCTTCCAGCCGATCTTTTTTACCAGTTTGGCAGGGTTGCGCATGTGCACCAGGTAGGTTTGCATATATCCCTTTATCCATCTTGAGCGCTGGCGTATCCAGTTGATCGGTTCATTATTAGCTTCTTCGTACGTGGTTGAATTAACAATGGCTACTTTATAACCCTTAGCATAAGCCCGCACACCCAAATCGGCATCTTCGGTCACATTAAAAGGATCCCAGGCACCTAATTCGATCAGGTTTGCCATTTTAAAATGGTTACTGGTGCCACCCAGGGGGATGGGGATATCCAATGTATCCAGGCCCGGCAGCATATAATCAAACCAGTATGAATATTCAAGCGTAAACATCCTGGTCAGGAAGTTTTCGTTCCTGTTAAAATAGTTCAACGCGCTTTGAACGCAGATATAATTTTCGGGCAGTTTATTAAACAGGCTCACTACTTTTTTAAGCTGATCCGTATCCGGTATATCTTCCGCATCATAAATAGTTAAATATTCCCCGCGTGCAAAAAGAAGCCCATAGTTACAAGCCTTCGGTTTGGTTTGAGGCATGTGGAATGGCACAATGATCACCTCAAAAGTGGCCGGGAAATCGAGATTGCGTACAGCATTTAAAGTTTTTTCGTCGTCCTCTTCTATCAATAACTTAACATCGAGCTTTTCGCGTGGGTAATCCAGGCTTTGCAAATTCCATATCAGTTTTTTGATCAGTTTGTCTTCTTTATATACCGGTAAAAGAATAGTGTAAACAGGCAGATCGGCCTCAATCAGATCCCTTACATCATCTTTGGTAACAGCCTGGTGCAACTCAAACCGGGAGCCAACCAGGGAAAGGAATAATTTAAATACGATAGCTACCAGGAAAAATACACTCATAGCCACATTAAGTATAATGGTAACCGCCTTAAAATTCAGAACTAAACCTGCGGCGATCAAACCCAGCAATAAAAAAAGCAATACTAATTGCGGCGCCGTAAAGGTGGTTAGTGCTGAACTATCGGGGTCGCGGTTCAACAATTCAAAAACAGCCGATTTAACATACTTTTCGCCAATAAGCTTGTGACTGAACCATACAATATCCAGGTCGTCGGCTACAATGATCTCCGGCTCCATATTATAGGTCATCCTGATAAAATCAACAAATAGCCGGTCGGTGGGGTCAGCCATTACCGTCACCACCTTATTGTTTTCGATCCGTAACGGTAAAGCTAAATGCGAGTCAGCAAATTCAAGCTCGATCTTGCTTAATACATCCTTATCAAAAGCCAGTTCCCTGATGGGTTGAACCTCATACCCGGCGTTAGCTATTGAGCGGTAATAATTTTTACGGGATATGTGGCCAAAACTTAACGCTACTTTGATAAAAGATAAGTCGGATTTGTTTGCAAATTTCTCTATCCTGCCCCGTTCGGCGCGCGTTATAAAACCATCGCTGACCAAAAGTTCAGGAATTGAAAGTCCCTTCGGGTTAAATTCAGGACTTTTATTTACTGAAAGATCAGGAACTGATGTTCTCATTGTTTCGGATTATAGAGTTGACCGTTAGTGTTAAATTCATCAAACGGTTTTACAACCGGGGTTGCTATTTACTCATTAAATAGTTCCTGTGATTTTTGAACTTTTGAGCGCACATAAAGGAACGACATCAATATAATTACCAGTATGCCCAGCAAAATGTATAGATTATAGTTCTCCCAGAAACGGGTGAGGGCGCTTTTGGTATCAATATATTCCAGGTTTTCGCTTGATTTATTGATGTTGAACAAATATTTATTGCCGTTTACATCAGAGATACACACATTGCTCGAAAGCGTAGATAACTGCTCGGTGATGGATTTTGCGGCAGACGTAAAGGCATCCGAAAGTTGTGTCCCGGTAGCTGTCAGCACTAATACTGCGTTGTTGCTTCGCCCGTAAAAAATTTGGCCCAGGCCGTTTGATACCGAATCGGATAGCTCGTAAACCTTTTCCCTATTCTCGTTATTATATATTCTGAACCTGTGGTTAAACTGTATCGGAGCGTCCTGGAATTCAACCATCAACGGGTCGTTTTGTGCCAAAAGCGCAATAATATTGTACTTTTTCAACTCGGGTGCACCCATCTGGTCAGAATAAACAAACTCAGGGAAATTATTGGAGTTGATATTATTATTCAGCTCATAAATAATCTCGCCCATGGCAGCGGCGGCATACTTGGCATACTCCTTGGTAACCACTATGCGGGTGGTGCCGGTATTAAATGCCTCAGGATATTGGTAAAAACTAAGGTCATTTGTGATAAATGGATTTTTTGATTCCAGGTATGATTTATCTACATCGATCTCGGCAAAAAAGTTGGTGAACGAGTTGATACAATTACCACTGCTTGGATATATCCTGAATTCGGCCTCAATGGTATTGTACTTATGATGTTGGTACCGGTTAATAGAAACAGACGTGTTTAGCTTACCCGATGCATCAAGCCTTTCGCTGCTGATGAGCATACCATTCAGGTAGATGTTAAAATAGCCGCGATCGCCGGGGGTCAAACTGCTGTAGTTACCAATAAACCTGATCTCAACTTCTTTTGGTGTAAAACTAAAGTCGCTATTTTTAAAACTATACACATTGGTTAATGAACCAATCCCCGACATGAAATTAGGCGATCCGCCAACTTGCCGGAGTGTTAATTTCGACCTGTTCTCGTCAATGGTTTTGAAAAAGCTGTTTTGCGCGTTATCTATCAGCAAGTATTCGCCAAATGACGAATTTAATATATTCATGTTACCCAGGGCGGTGATGGTTTTTTCGTAACCAATATCATCCGCGCCGGTAATAAACAATATCTCACCCGGCACAGAAACCTCCGCAACAGATTTAACGGGTGTGGTTACACCTTTAGTGGTAACCATTTTTGTAATAGTATCCCGGTAGGTGCTCACTGATTTATTCAGGAACAACAAGCCCTGATTTTTCTGCGGACTTACGTTTATTAAAGCTTTTTTATCAGCAGGCAGGCTGGTCATATTGCCCACCATGATATAGTTTCTGATACTATCGGGAACTTTATCAGCCTCAAAAACTTTAATATCCCTGTTATTTGCCTTTTTTAACCTTGAATAAGCCCAGGCAACTGCTTTAAGATCATGCAGACTTGGATTTGACGGATATACAATAGCTCTTTTTGACTCAAAGCAATTGCTGATGTTCACATTTTTAAAGAAATTAGAGTTGCTTTTATTAAGCGATAAATAAGAATAGTCCTTTACTTTTACCCATGTAGCCGGGTTGTCTAGGTCCTTACATTTGTCGTCCGAAACGGTTAGCAGTGTTTTAACCTGTATCTTCAGGAACTTATCGGATGATAGATCCTCGGGGGTTAAATTAATCGTTACTTTTTCAATAGAGTCCTTAGTAAGCCGGGCGCTATACATGGGCCTTTCATTAATAATGATATTAATAAAAGAGTGATCTTTGATCAGCGCTTGTGAGGGCTCAATATACAATACCAGCGAACTCCCTTTCATTTCTGTTAATGGGCTGATCTTAAAGTAAAACGAGCTGGCGCCGATCATGCCATATATCGACTCGTCATCATGCCCCATTGCCTTAAAGGATGTAATGCTTTGCTGCGCCATTGCCGCTGTACTTAACAGGAATGCAAGAGCTAAAAGGCTGAAAAATTTATTCATCTGGTTATTAGTATTAATTGATCACGTTAAACTCCACTCTAAAATAATTGCCGTTTTCATCGCTGCGGTAAAGCAGCTCGCCACCCATTTCCTGGGTCATTAGCTTGGCGATGGAAAGCCCCAGTCCAAGACGGCTTTCTATATGTCCCGATGCATCATTTAAAGTCTTTAATTTATTAAACATCATATCCAGTTCTTCCTGGCCAATGGCAATGCCTTCGTCAATTATCTCAAAAATAAACCGTTGGCGCTGCAGCCCGGTTGCCACCTTGATGCTGTTGTTTGTTTGCGAAAACTTGATAATGTTTGATAACAGGTTCTGGAAAATTTGCCCGGTAAATACGCGGTCGAGCTTCACATTGAGGGGCAATTTTAGGATGTTATCAATCAAATGGATGTTTTTCATCTGGGCGGTTTCGATCAACCCACGATACACATGCTGCACCTCTGAGTTGATGTCAAATATCTCGAGGTTAAACTTCATTTCGGGCGATTCGATCTCCCTTACATCCATCAACTTGCTTAGCATATACTGCATTTTCTCGGCTGATTGCGTGATGTACCCTGTAAACTCTTTTTGATCGGGGCTTAAACGGTCTTCTTCCTCCTTGATCATGTTATTACTCATGATAATGGATCCTATCAGGTTTTTAAGGTCGTGCCCCGCGATATTGATAAAGCTGTTTTTTTGTTCATCAAGCTTACGCAATTGTTCGTATTGCAAATCGATGATGTTATTTTTCTCACTTATGTCCCTGTTCTGGGATTTTAACTGTTCATTTGATTTTTCGATCTGTATCTGCTGTTGCACCTCGCGCAATATCACCTTATGCCTCGCGTTTGGAATAAGGCACGAAATAATGGCGATGATCAAAAAGAACTGACCGCCGTTACTGATAAAGTTATCAATGGTATATTCGCTGAAGATGTTAAAAAATACAGCAAGCAGCACTAAAGCTATCAGGGTTTGGATAACCGAGTTGATAGGTTCCCAGAACACCTGCAGGTTAAAGAATAAAATGATTGCCGAGTAGGAAAGGAAATAAATAGCAAGATTCTGGATATTGACCAGCGAACATAAAAGCGCTGACAGGGCCGAAATGAGGAAAAAGGTTATATGTAAAAGTATGCGGTAATTATATTTCTTACTGTAAATATAGTTGTATAACGAATAAATAAGCAGCACAATAATAATTCTTACAATCATGATCTGCATCCATATATCTTTGGCATAGATCAGGTCGATGACAAAAAATACAGGGAATAAAAAAATTATAGTAAAGATGATATTGTGAGTCTGGAACCAGGCCTTTTTCGAAACTTCTTTTAAATATTCTTCTTTATTAATTTGAATAAACATTATATAGTTTCTTAATTGGTATAAGATTAAACTTGTCGTTAATTTAGTATGTAATAAAAGTAAGTGAAAAAAACAGAGTTTTCAACATTCTTTATTAACAGGCTGTTAGTAATGTTAATAAGCCTATCATTCTGCACAATTATACTGGCTAATCCGAAATTTCCCTCTAACGAGCCCGCTGTTTTTAAAAGGGCCGCAAGCCTGGACAATGGGGTAAGTATCTCGTGGCTTGAGCGAATATGGGATAAAAATATCCTAAATAAAAATGCCATACAAGCGCGCGACTTTAAATTGCTCAAAAAGTTAGGTTTTAACAGTATCAGGCTCCCTGTTGCCTTTGCCAGTTTCCAATCCAATGAGGATTCATTGAAAAAAGCGCTGCAGCATATTGACGAAACCCTTGTTTTGTGCAGATTATACGGATTCAAGCTCATCATTTGTTACCATACGGGCAATTTAGATGATAATAACTATTTGACCGAAACGCCAAACATCATTGATATCTGGATTAAATTAACACACCGCTACATTCGGGAAAGCGCTGATAACCTGTTTTTTGAACTATACAACGAGCCGCCCCACATGGATCCCAAAAAGTGGGAAAATGCGGCAAATAAAATAGTGGCTGCTATCCGTAAGATCGACAAAAACCGTACGCTGATAGTGGGTGCGTCAAACTTTAATTCAATTTATGAGCTAAGCCGCTCCACGCCAATGAGCGATGACAACATCATTTACACTTTCCATTTTTACGAGCCTTTCTTTTTTACTCACCAGGGCGCCGAATGGATAGGCGATCAAGTGTCAACAACGGGTGTGCCCTTCCCATACAACACAGCAAACTTTCCGCAGCTCAACCCTAAGGCAAAAGGCACCTGGGGCGAAACCAACTATTACCAGTACAGCAAGGATGGCAACGAACGCTCGGTGAAGGACAAGCTACAGATCGTAAAAAACTGGGCGCTGAAGTACCATGTACCCGTTTTATGCGGCGAATACGGGGTTTATAATAAATACGCCGACCTGGATAGCCGCTGCCGCTATATTAAAGCGGTAAGGCAAACGCTAAAAACCTTAAACATACCTGGGATGCTTTGGGATTATAATACCAACTTCTCTGTTTTTGATGGTGAACCATCGGTACAAAACCTACCCGATTGCATGAAAGAAGCCATAGGTTTTACAGCAAAAAAGCAGTGAATTAGCAGTTGAAGGAATAGTAAAGCGGGAAATCGCTTTTAAAATAACCGGCTGTTTTACCCTCTTTCCGCGCAGCGAAGAGAGGGTGATCGAGCGGCTTAGCGACGATCGGGTGAGTACTAATGAAGTGACATTTCCGCCTTTGTTGGTGACAACACCAACAAGGGCGAGAGTAGTGAATGACTATCGAGGAAATAGTAAAGCAGGGGAAATCGCTTTTAAAATAACCGGCTGTTTTACCCTCTTTCCGCGCAGCGAAGAGAGGGTGATCAAGCAGCTTAGCGATGATCGGGTGAGTCCTAATGAAGCGACATTTCCGCCTTTGTTGGTGTTGTCACCAACAAACTGCAATAGTGGTACTTGTTGGTGACAACACCAACAAGGGCGAGAAAGAAGCCATTGGTTTTACAGCAAAAAAGTAGTGAATTAGCAGTTGTTATTTACTGATATTAAATGATTACCTTTGCATACCAACGGATTTTGTATGATATTTTTTGAAGAGAAGAGATGTGAAGTGATGAAGCATATTGAGAAATTTATGCTTCAGAAAATTGATGAATATCTTAAACCCGTTGACACCATCTGGCAGCCCTCTGATTTCTTACCTGATTCAACAAGGGAAACATTTTTTTCGGAGATCAAAGAATTACAGGAAAGCTCTGCAGGCTTATCATATGACCTCATCGCTGTTTTGGTTGGTGATACCATTACTGAAGAAGCGCTGCCAACCTATGAGTCGTGGCTCACCATGGTTGAGGGCGTATCTAAAGACGAAGAAGGCGGCTGGATGAAATGGACCAGGAAATGGACCTCTGAAGAAAACCGTCACGGCGATCTGCTGAATAAATACCTTTACCTCTCTGGTCGCGTAAATATGCGCATGATGGAGGTATCCACCCAATATCTGATAGCCGATGGCTTTGATATAGGTACCGGCACCGATCCATACCGCAACTTTATTTATACTTCGTTCCAGGAGCTGGCAACCAATGTTTCGCACCGTCGTGTAGCCTCGCAGGCAAAAAAGGATGGCGATACCCTGCTTTCAAAAATGTGCGGCGTAATAGCCGGTGACGAGGCGCGCCACGCAAAAGCCTATAAATACTTTATCGAAAAGATATTTGAAGTTGACCCCAACGAAGCCATGCTGGCTTTTGAGGATATGATGCGTAAAAAAATCGTGATGCCCGCTCACTTCCTGCGTGAAGTTGGTTTAAAAGTTGGCCAAACTTTCGGCCACTTTACAGATGCTGCCCAGCGTTTAGGTATATATACGGCTATTGATTACGTGGATATCCTGAAGGAACTAATCGAAGACTGGCATATTGAAAGTGTGACCGATCTGAGCGAAACCGGAGAAAAAGCCCGCGATTATATCATGAACCTTCCCGCGCGTTTACTCCGAGTTGCCGAACGGATGAAAAACCCCATGCTCGATTATAAATTCAGCTGGATAAACAGTTGATTTGCTGTTTAAAAAAATGTAGAGACGCAATACCTTGCGTCTCAGAAATATAATATTCCCAACCATCTTTGTAATCTGGTTAATGGGAGACGCAAAGTATTGCGTCTCTACAGGTCACGCACTGCCCACTCACCACCCTATCCTTCCAAAAGCAGATCAGTTCCTTGCTTGTCTGAAAGGTCATTAAAAAGATCGTTCAAAATAGATTCTACTGTTAGCGAATTTACATCATCCACATAATGTTCAGAACGGGTGATGTTCAGCTTATCGCCTGCAACTTCTATTTGATAAAGAATATCGCCGGGATATAATTCGGGCTGTGATATCTCAATACGCTTGCCGTTTTTTTCAATTTTTAAAATAACATCACTTTGCCTTTGCTCCTTAAAAAGACGGTTTAAGTGCTGCTGCAAATGGCGGTGCAACTCATCTGCATTGATACGGGTATGGAGGGTGATGATCTTCATGATAGATGCTTTATTATAATAATTGATTTTGTGTAATTATGTTTTATTAATTGATAAAACCGCGAATTGTTTAATACGTTTGCTATTAAAACATTTGCCTGATGAATTACAAATTACTGGGCCGGTCGGGCCTTAAAGTTTCTGAATTATGCCTGGGTACGATGGGTTTCGGTACCGAAAATGGCTGGGGCGCCGATAAGGATACCAGCTTTACCATTATGGATGCCTACGCCAATGCCGGGGGTAATTTCCTGGATACAGCCAACATCTACAAACTCGGCACCAGTGAGAAGATCATTGGCGAATATATCCGGAACAATGACCGCGACTTTTTTGTGCTGGCGACCAAATATACTTTAAAGGACAACCTCACTAACCCCAATGCATCAGGCAACAACCGCAAAAATATGATGCGCAGTGTGGAGGAAAGCCTGAAGCGATTAAAAACCGATTTCATCGACTTGCTTTACCTGCATATCTGGGACGATATCACCCCCATCGATGAGGTAATGCGCGGTATGGACGACCTGGTGCGGCAAGGCAAAGTAAATTACATAGCCATCAGCGATACGCCTGCCTGGGTGGTAGCAAAAGGTAACACCCTGGCCGAACTGATGGGCTGGAGCCAGTTTGTTGCCCTGCAAGTTGAATACAGCCTGCTGGCCCGCACCCCGGAGCGAGACTTGATCCCTATGGCCAAACATTTCGGACTGACAGTAACCCCCTGGGCCCCGCTCGCCGGTGGCGCACTGACCGGGAAATATATCAAAGGCGATACCGGCCGCATCAAACCCGAAAGCAAACGGCTGAACGAGCGTGCTGTTGAGATCACTAAAGTTGTAATGGCTATTGCTGATGAACTGGGTGTTTCGGCGAGCCATATAGCTTTAAAATGGACCATGCAGCAAGGTTTCTCCAGCATCCCGATAGTAGGCGCAACTAAATTGAGCCAGTTGGAGGATAATCTGAAAACGATTGATGTTACTTTGAGTGAAGATCACCTGAAAAGGCTGGATAAAGTCAGCGCCATTGAGTTAGGTTTCCCCGGCGAGTTTTTTGCAGAAGAGGGGGTGAAGAATAATGTCTTCGGCGGGTTTTATGATAGGGTGGAGAAGAGATAATTGTTATGGGAAGATGAGACTTACGAAGTTTTTGAAACTTCGTAAGTCTTTCACATAGAAAATCTTGGCTCCAGATTCTTGATTCCTGACTCTAAAAAAGATTATTTCCCCACCTCCTTTCGTAACGCCGCTATCATTTCATCCTTATCATAACTCATACTTGTTACAATGCCTTGCTTATTAATTATCCAATGGGCCGGGTAACCGGTTGCGTGCAGGGTTTGTGCAATATAACTTTGCTTAACAGGGACTATAGCATACTTGAACGTGGTATGTTTGGTAAAATCTTCCAGTGCCTTTTTGGGATTCCAGGCTATGCTGATAAACACGATATCCTTCCGGTTTTTATACTGTTCTGTAAGCTTGTTCAGTTCGGGCATTTCTGCTACGCAGGGAATGCAGGAAGTGAACCACGCCTTCAATACCACAATCTTCCCTTTGATATTTTCTGAAGTATATACCTTTCCATTCAGATCTACATAATGAAACGGCGGAAAAGGTTTGCCTACCATCTGATATAAACCGTAGTCAGTATCCCCGATTTGCTTAAGCATCGCTTTTACATCATCATTGGTACCTGGTTTTAATTTGTAAAGCTGGTAAACCCAGGCATTGGTTTTAGAAACTAATTGCAGGGGCAGGTAATCACCTGTTGTCAGGTCTTTTAAAAATTGTCCCTTGTCAATAGTCTTCCCATGTGCATCATAGGCCACAAAATTTCCCATCAGCCGTAAATGTGCGCTATAATAATCCATTAAATTATTCATGCTTTTTACCACGCTATCCGGCGGCGCAACCGCTTTGCCGGGCGACTGGCTTTTTACCACGGTAACACATAAAAAATTTAGAATGGCAAGCAAAGTAATAAGGCAGGTTTTCATAAAAGAGGTGTTTAGTTAGGATTATTTTCTAAAGATAGTAAATAAAACAAATGCAAACTATAAAAATAGTTTGCATTTGTTTGTCGCTATAAATTTTAAAATCCTGGCGCTTGATTTGGTTCTTCTGGATTTTTAAATATATCGCTATATTGCTTCAACATTCCCAAATCACAATGAAAAAAATTACCCTGCTTTTGTTTTTCGTTTTCGCGCTCTTATTAAACGCCCGGTCGCAGGCTATACTGCATACGGAAGAATGGCACAATTTAATAACTAGTCTTCAGGCTGAAAACTGGCAGGATGCCAATACCATTTCCCTTTCTCTCTTAAATAAAATATCGAAAGATGAGCCGGATGATGTGGGCGCTGCACTATTAAGATATATGTATATTCACTCGGAAGCGGGGCTTATGAATTTAAATAAGGTAACGAAAGATGAGGCAATTAAGGCTGTTAAAGGATTTACAGGTAAATGGGTTCTTTTGCCCGCGCACCCGGTTGCTTTAAAGAACGGTTTCAATAGCATCCAGATGGTAAATGGAAAAACCGATTCGCTTTTTATTACTTCAACCAACAACGCCGCCACAGAAATATTCAGCTTTGACTATATCATCCTGGATGAGAAATGGCCCGTTGAAGATTTTAAAAACAGCGAGGGTGAAATATACCGGCTCGGAGGCATCATAAGATCGATAACCGTAGAAGGAAATATGCTCCCCCGTTTCAGGATCATTATAGAAAAGGCTAATGCGCAAGAAGCGAAGTTAAAGACCAACTAATTTAATCCCGGCTCCTTATCCTAATCACCAACCTCTAATCTCTCAAATCACATATTCCTTCTATACTGACCCCCAACCTCATACAAAGCGTGGGATATTTGCCCCAGCGAGCAATATTTACAGGCTTCCATCAGGCTTTCAAAGATATTTTCACCGGCTATGGCTTTGGTTTGCAGTTGTTTTAAAAGGGCTGGCGCTTTATCCGCGTTTCGTTTTTGGAAAGCCTCTAATGCAGTGATCTGGAATTGTTTTTCTTCTTCCGTAGCGCGGATCACTTCTGATGGCGTAATGGTTGGCGATCCTTTTTTATTGAGGAAGGTATTGACACCGACGATTGGGTATTCGCCGTTATGTTTCATGGTTTCATAATACAGGGATTCCTCCTGTATCTTGCTGCGCTGGTACATGGTTTCCATCGCGCCCAAAACGCCACCGCGATCATTGATGCGTTTGAATTCTGTTAATACGGCATTTTCCACCAGGTCGGTTAACTCTTCAATGATGAATGCACCCTGCAAAGGGTTCTCATTTTTAGCAAGACCCAGTTCCCGGTTAATGATCAGTTGTATCGCCATCGCCCGGCGAACGGATTCCTCGGTAGGCGTGGTGATCGCCTCGTCATAAGCATTGGTATGCAGCGAATTGCAGTTATCATAAATAGCATACAAAGCCTGCAGCGTAGTGCGGATATCATTGAAATCGATCTCCTGCGCGTGTAATGAACGCCCGCTTGTTTGGATATGGTATTTCAGTTTTTGGGAACGGTCGTTGCCCTTATATTTATTTTTTACGGCTTTGGCCCATATCCTTCTCGCCACCCGCCCGATCACCGAATATTCCGGGTCGATACCATTGGAGAAAAAGAACGAAAGGTTTGGCGCGAAATCATCGATATTCATCCCCCGGCTCAAATAATATTCTACGTAAGTAAATCCGTTGGATAAAGTAAAGGCCAGTTGGGTAATAGGATTGGCCCCTGCCTCGGCAATATGGTAGCCCGAAATAGATACCGAATAAAAATTCCGCACCTTTTCATTGATAAAATACTGTTGGATATCGCCCATCATGCGCAGCGCAAACTCTGTGGAGAAGATGCAGGTGTTCTGCGCCTGGTCTTCCTTCAAAATATCCGCCTGCACCGTACCACGAACGGTGGCAATGGCATAAGCCTTAATTTTTGCATAAACATCGGCAGGCAAAACCTGGTCGCCGGTTAGGCCGAGGAGAAGGAGGCCAAGGCCATTGTTGCCGACTGGCAAAGCCCCCTCTAAATCTCCCCCGGTTGGGGAGACTTTTGCTTTATCTGTTTTTAAAGCCCTCCCTTCCGGGGAGGGTTGGGAGGGGCTGTAATGTGGGCGGGATAACCCCTTACTATCATACAACTCCTTAAACTTAGCCTCTACCAAATGCTCCAGCTTATGCTCGTGGATATACTTTTCGCATTGCTGATCGATAGCCGCGTTCATAAAATAACCCAGCAGCATAGGCGCAGGGCCATTAATGGTCATGGATACCGAGGTGGACGCATTACAAAGGTCAAATCCGGAATACAGCTTTTTGGCATCATCCAAAGTAGCGATGCTTACGCCTGAGTTGCCGATCTTGCCATAAATATCGGGCCGCACATGCGGGTCCTCGCCATACAGAGTCACTGAGTCAAAAGCAGTGGATAACCGATGTGCAGGCTGACCAAGCGATACATAATGGAAACGCTTGTTGGTGCGCTCCGGACCGCCTTCTCCGGCAAACATACGGGTAGGGTCTTCGCCTTCACGCTTTATCGGGAATACCCCGGCGGTATAAGGAAATTCTCCCGGTACATTCTCGGTCAGCAGCCAGCCCAAAATATCGCCCCAGGCTTCATACCCCGGTAGCGATATTTTGGGCACTTTCAACTGCGAAAGCGAAGTGTAAAAAAGTGGCTGACGTATCTCCTTGTCCCGGACTTTGTAAATAAAATAATCAGCCTTATACTTTTTTACGGTTTCCGGCCACTCGTTTAGCAGCCGTTTACATTCAGGGTGCAGGTGACCCTCTAAATTGTTATAAATATCTTCCAGGCCATCTTTGAAGCCCTCTCCTTTGGAGAGGGTTTGGGTGAGGCTAATCGTTCCTCTCACCTGGAACATTTGCTGCGCGATCTTGCACTGCTCATTCACCCATTCACCATATTCCTGGCTGGCTTCGGCAATCTCGGCTAAATAACGGTTACGGTCGGGCGGAATGATATATATCTTTTCTGATTCACCCCAATGCAATAGTGCTGCATCATATTTTTTCCCAATGAAATCGGCCCCGGTTTTTTCCTTCAGCTTATGCATCAGGGCGTCGAACAAATTGTTCATGCCGGGATCGTTAAACTGTGATGCCATGGTGCCATATACCGGCAGATCCTCGTCTTTGGCAGTAAACAGATGATGATTACGCTTGTATTGCTTGCGCACATCGCGTATGGCATCCAGCGCGCCGCGTTTATCAAATTTATTAAGGGCCACCATGTCGGCAAAATCCAGCATGTCTATCTTCTCCAGTTGCGTAGCCGCGCCAAATTCGGGCGTCATTACATACATGGATAAGTCGCAATAATCGGTGATCATGGTATCCGATTGCCCGATACCTGATGTTTCTACAATGATCAGGTCATAACCCGCCGCTTTGCAGATATCAATAGATTCCTGCACATATTTTGACAGCGCCAGATTAGCCTGCCTTGTAGCCAGCGAACGCATATACACCCGCGGACTATTAATAGAATTCATCCTGATCCTGTCGCCCAGCAAGGCGCCGCCTGTTTTTCTTTTAGATGGATCGACAGAAATAATGGCCAGCGTTTTATCTGTTTCCATCAAAAACCGCCGAACGATCTCGTCAACCAACGACGATTTACCCGCGCCACCGGTTCCAGTGATGCCGAGTACTGGTATAGCCCCAGCCCCCTCTAAATCTCCCCCTGTAGGGGAGACTTTTTTTAGTTCTTCTTTTAAAGCCCTCCCTTCCGGGGAGGGTTGGGTGGGGCTGTCATTTTCAGCTATTGTTATTAGCGAGGCAATTGCCTTTATATCTTTTTCCGGCAGATGCTTTATTTCGCCATTTAGTTTAGTAATGGTACGGAAATCACATTGCTGCAACATATCGTTGATCATCCCCTGCAGGCCCATGGTACGACCATCATCGGGCGAGTAGATACGTGCTATCCCGTAATCCTGTAGTTCTTTTATCTCCTGTGGCAAAATCACGCCGCCGCCCCCGCCAAATATCTTGATATGCCCTGCGCCGCGTTCCTTCAACAGATCATACATGTATTTAAAATACTCCACGTGCCCGCCCTGGTAGGAGGTTAATGCAATGCCCTGCACATCTTCCTGTATGGCGCAGTTCACCACTTCATCCACCGAGCGGTTGTGCCCCAAATGGATCACCTCGGCACCCGTGGATTGCAAAATGCGGCGCATAATATTAATGGTAGCATCATGCCCGTCGAACAACGAAGCGGCAGTTACAAAGCGTATTTTGTTTTTGGAATGATATGGAGCAATAATTTCCATGCAGGCAATAATTGATATAGCACAAAATTAACCAAAATTACCTTGCAAAAACTATGCTTGCATAATAATATTAGTTAATGTGCAGATATGCGAATATGCAGATGAAGAAAAGGGCGGTGGGCGAGGTTCCCCTCTTGAGGGCTTTCATATACAAATTTACACTAACTTTGGGAATGGCAGAGAAAAAACCCGGTTGTAAGGCAGTTGAGGCTGATACTTCGTGCCTAAAATATCCAGTTTTACAAATTAAATCGGGGGAAACTCAAGTCGATTTACCGTCCCCTGTTATGACGCTAAATTTCTTATTTGGAATAAATAAAAGCTATACGCTTCCCGTAAATATCCTTAAAAAAGCTATCGAATACTACTTAGCCGAAAAAGCCTCTCTGAACGCCGAATAAACTTCTTGTTGAATATTATCAGGTACATAGCTGTCTTTGCTAAATCCTATCGTGTGCTTATATCCATCATACGTTGTGAGGAAATGATTCTGCAATCTATCGGGAGATTCCCCGGTAATCACATTTACTTGCTTCTCAAATACAGAAAAGTGCCTATTCTCGATAGCTTTTACTTTTTCGTTAAATTCCTTTGTTTGGTTTTCAAACTTATCTCCAAATAATAAACTCATTGTTATCAGGGTTTTACTTATCCCCAAAGATAACTTATTTTTAAGCACTGATTTACACACAAAAAACCATAGCTTTAAATAGATTTTATTACAAAATAGTGGGAAAGCAAGAAGAAGACTATGGTTAAAATCAAACAGAAAATTCTAAATCCTACACCATGAGTGTGAGTCCTAAAGAGGTTAAAAATACCGATGCCAAAAATCCACCCGCAAATCACGCCGAGGGCAAGATAACCGTTGCAAAAAGGATTGTCGGAGGTGTGATGTACCTTGCTCACCTCTGGCCAAAGAAAACAGCAGATAGAATTTCTCTGTGTGCAGTATTGCTTACGATAACCTTGTGTTGGTTGTCCTACAAGGGCTATAAGCAACAAACCGACTCTCTTAAATTTCAAGACAGCGTATTTAGGGTAAATCAAAATAATTTTGAGGTGAGCAATGAACCATTCTTGCAAGTAGAAGTTCTTAAGATAGACTCTTTTAAAGTCGGTAAGCCTATCAATATTCATTTTTCGATTAAAAATCTTGGCATTTACCCGGCCAAGGTTATCACCATAAAGATGGGAGGACAAATAGGAAAGGACGAGCCCGATTTGTTTATAGAAAACGCGCCAAACTATCTCAATGCCGATAATTATATTATAAAAGACTCCCCTATGCCGCTTAACACAGCGGATAATTTTCAACCAATTACAGAGGATTTGTTTAAATCTCTTAAAAACTCCAAAAACACCTTTTATGCAGAAATGTATATTTTGTATAAAAACCTCATAAACAATAAAAACAGAGAGTACAAACTCATCATTGGAATTGAGCCAACCCATGACAACAGGTTTAGTTATAGGCTCAACGAAAACACAGATGTTAAATAGCGATTTTTTCATCTTTTCACTTAGTTAGAGAAAAAGATATAACTATTTAAACACTAACTCGCAGTATATCAGTTAGTTATGAAATGGTGTAAATTGCGATGTTAGTGCCCTCTTGAGAGGGGCAGGGGTGTGTTAAAGTGCAGGATATTTTTAATGCAAACTGCCAACCAATAACCGCCAACTGAATTTGGGCGTTCCCGCTTACTAGCGGGCCGCGCTGTTCACTCATACGCCTTCAGGCATTACGCGCGGGCCGGTATCCGTTACCATCGCTAACGCGGGTATAGTCAGAACCGCTGATCAAGCTGATTTTTTAATCCCGCAGATGAATTAAAATCAGCGACATCATTTAATCAGCTCAATCAACGGTCAAATATTAAATTGATGCCCCCGGAGGTAATTTGGATATATCTGTTGTATGCGGCAGCTCTATCGCGAAGTCGCTGTCATTAGTAACTATCAGCAGGTAACTTTTGGGTTGTTGGTTATCATTCAGGGGCTTATTGTTAATTACCGCCTGGGCTGCTGCCGCAGCATCATAATAAACTATCCCCAATTGCTCAGTGGATATGCGGAAATACGTGCCGGTTGGCAGGTCGTACCATATACCGCATGATTCTAAGGCCATGTAAAATTCCCGGTCGCGCATTTCCTGGTGCAGCAGGGTGTAATCATTTGAGTCTGGGTTAACTAATTCAAGTCGTGTAGTAAAGCTTGCCATTTGTTTTAAGATTAAGGTTTAAATTATAACGTAAAGTTGAATTAAATAAATCGCATCGCCATCAGTAATTATACGTAATGTTTAATTCCCTGTTAGGTAAAATTACCTGCCACCCAACAAAAAAAGGGACTATATTTAAATATAGTCCCTTTTTAAAGGTGATGAGATATATAATGACTACTCTTTCTTTGTAGAAGTTTTCTTTACTTCTGTTTTTTTAACCTCAGTTTTGCTGATGGTATCTTTCTTTGTGGTATCGCCGCTCTTCATTTTCGAACTATCTTTCTTAGAGGTATCCTTTTTCACGGTCGAGTCAATCTTTGTAATACTGGTTGAATCTGTTTTAGAAGTTGAATCGGCAGAGCTGCCTGATTTGTTTCCTTTACATGCCGCTATCGACAATGATAAGGCAAGCGCCACAATTGGCAGCTTAATGTAGTTTTTCATAGTGTTGATTGTTAAAGTGTTATAATATATTGGTAACCAACAAACTGTGAAAATGTTTTACCTGTTAAAGCGTTTCGCCAGGGGGCAAATTGTTTATATCGGTTGTTATCGGGAGTTTAAATACCCTGTCACCGTCAGTTTTTGTAACGATGAGCCAAAAATCTTTTTCTTGATGTTGATCATTAACCGGTTTGTTGTCAATTATTGTTTTTACAGTGGTATAAGCCAGGTTATAGATAAAGGTGGTTGTCAAGTCTGATAAACAGTCGTACTCAGCTGTAGGCATATCGTGCCAGGTACCGCTGTGCTTAATGGCCCGGTAAAATAACGCGTCATACATTTCCTGGTGCAGCAGATCATAATCGCCCTCGTCGGGATTTTGTAACTCAACTCTTGTTGTGAAATTTTCCATTGGGTCAAAATAGAAGTTTACATTAGTGTAAAGTAGAGTTAAATTATGGATACTGCAAACAAGTGGCTGTAAACAAAAAAAACGGGATCTGCTTAACGCAGGTCCCGTTTTCCGGACTGTTAATCCGCACAACTATTCAGCATCACTGCCGTATAGTTACCACATCACCTGTGGTTCTTTGAATGGTTAGTGTCAGATTTGTTAGTTTTATTCATTGACATTGAACCTTTTTGCCTGTTGTCGTTGGTTATCGACTGCTGGCCTCTTTTTGATTCATCATTTTGCTTGCCTTGATTAGCACTTTTTGTAGTTGGCATGGCTTTAAATGTTTAAAGTTTAACAATCTGTTACTGCTTTATTAACGTATAAAAATTGGGTCTGTTTTATGCCAGAGGGGTTATTTTTTCGCCTATGGTGTAAATTATTGAGCTATAGTTAATTAATTATTAAACGGACTAATATGCGAAACCAAATCACCTCGCCATGGCGGTCTTTCTTTTTTGAAACAAAAAACCCCGTTAGTGAAAACTAACGGGGTTTCATATTTATCTAAACTTAATTTATTTCTGCTCTTCTTCTTTTGGCTTTTTGTTTTCACCACCTTTTTTGTCTGCTATCTTTATCTCATCGGCTACTTTATCGTAATCCACTTCCATGGTATCGCCTTCGCTTAGTTCACCTTTCAGTATCTCTTCAGCGATCGGGTCTTCCAGGTATTTCTGGATAGCGCGTTTAAGGGGACGTGCGCCAAACTGCGAATCGAAGCCTTTATCGGCGATAAACTCTTTGGCGTTATCAGTCAGGGTGATCTTATACCCTAAGGTGTTAACACGACCGAACAAGTAAGCCAGTTCGATATCGATGATCTTGAATATTTCGTCCTTACCTAATGAGTTAAAGATGATCACATCATCAATACGGTTCAAAAACTCAGGAGCGAAGGCGCGTTTCAGCGCGTTCTCTATCACTCCCCTCGAGTGTGTATCAGCCTGGTTGTTTTTGGCCGAAGTGCTGAAACCAACACCCTGTCCAAAATCTTTCAATTGGCGTGCACCGATGTTCGAGGTCATGATAATGATCGTATTCCTGAAATCAACTTTGCGACCTAACGAATCGGTCAATTGACCTTCGTCCAACACCTGTAACAGTATGTTAAATACATCAGGATGTGCTTTTTCGATCTCGTCCAGCAGGATAACGGCATAAGGTTTACGGCGGACTTTCTCAGTCAGCTGGCCACCTTCTTCGTATCCCACATAGCCCGGAGGCGCACCTACCAAACGCGATACAGCGAATTTTTCCATGTATTCGCTCATGTCGATCTGTATCAGAGCGTCGTCGGTATCAAACATAAAACGGGCAAGCTCTTTTGCAAGTTCCGTTTTACCAACACCGGTTGGGCCCAGGAATATAAATGAACCTATTGGTTTTTTAGGATCCTTTAAGCCGGCACGTGTGCGTTGTATGGCACGGGTCAGTTTTTTGATCGCATCTTCCTGGCCAATGATCTTGGTGGAGATAGCATCCGTCATATTCAACAGTTTCTGACTGTCGGCCTGCCCAACACGCTGAACCGGGATACCGGTCATCATGGCCACCACTTCGGCAACATTATCTTCGGTTACTGTATAACGTTTTGATTTTGTTTCGGCTTCCCAAATTGCTTTGGCCTGCTCCAACTCTTCCAGCAAATGTTTTTCAGTATCGCGCAATTTGGCCGCTTCCTCATACTTCTGGCTGCGTACCACTTTGTTCTTTTCGATCTTGATCTGCTCTATCTTGGCTTCTACATCCAGGATGTTTTGCGGAACATGAATATTGGTCAAATGCACCCTCGAGCCCGATTCGTCCAAAGCATCGATAGCTTTATCCGGTAAAAAACGGTCGGTGATATATCTTGCAGTTAAGCTTACGCAAGCGTTGATTGCTTCAGGAGTATAAGTTACGCCATGGTGATCTTCGTATTTGTCCTTAATGCGGGTTAATATCTCGATGGTTTCATCCGGTGTAGCCGGTTCAACCATTACCTTTTGGAAACGACGGTCCAAAGCGCCGTCCTTTTCAATATACTGACGATATTCATCCAATGTGGTTGCGCCAATGCATTGTATCTCGCCCCTTGCCAAAGCAGGTTTGAACATATTTGATGCATCCAGCGAACCCGAAGCGCCACCGGCGCCTACTATGGTGTGTATCTCGTCGATAAACAGAATTACATCGGGTGATTTTTCCAGCTCGTTCATTACCGCTTTCATTCGTTCCTCAAACTGGCCGCGGTACTTGGTACCTGCTACTAAAGAAGCCAGGTCAAGCGTAACCACGCGTTTGTTGAACAGTACACGCGATACTTTACGCTGAACAATGCGCAAGGCCAAACCTTCGGCAATGGCTGATTTACCCACACCAGGCTCGCCTATCAAAATAGGGTTGTTCTTTTTACGGCGGGATAATATCTGCGATACCCTTTCAATTTCCTTTTCACGACCAACGATCGGATCAAGGCGGCCATCTTCGGCAGCTTTGGTCAAATCGCGACCGAAATTGTCAAGCACCGGGGTTTTTGATTTAATATCCGATACTTTTTTAGGCTGACTGAATGAATCGTCTTCCTTAAAATCATCCTCGCCACCGGTTGGTGAGCCAGGCATTTCGTTAGTGATATCGCTTTTATGCGATTCCACTTCGCCTTTAAATATCTCGTAGTTTACATTAAATTGCACCAGTATCTGCGATGCGATATTATCTTCATCACGTAAAATAGAGAGCAGCAAATGCTCTGTACCAATTACGTCACTTTTAAATATTTTAGCTTCGAGGTAAGTGATCTTTAATACTTTTTCCGCTTGTTTAGTAAGCGGGATGCTACCGATGTGCACGTTAGTACCTATGGTACCTTTAACGGCATCTTCAACAGCGCGGCGTAATTTGGCGGTATCAACACTCAATCCTTTTAGCAATTTAATTGCAATACCGTCACCGTCGCGAATAAGCCCAAGCAGAAGATGTTCCGTACCGATATAATCATGCCCGAGGCGCAATGCCTCTTCCCTGCTATATTGGATCACATCCTTAACCCGCGGCGAAAATTTAGCTTCCATATAATACCTTTCCAAAAATTATGTACGTCACCATCAATCAATAAGTTTTATTTAATTACGGCGTTTGCAATATTAACTTCAACAATACTGCCAACTATTTCAACCCAACAAAAACAGACACTATTATGATACGCAATCTATTAAAGAAAACTTTTATTCCAAGCAAATTATTGACAAAATCCTTATAAAACGTCAAAAATTTACAACAGCACCATAATTACAGATATTGACTATGCTATGTTTCAAAAGTTTAACATAATCTACCCCGCAATTAACCTTAAAGAACAGTTAAACAAGAAATTTCGTCACCAGGTATGACATTACGGCATTAAATCCTTTGTGGCTAATACCATTTATACGCAGGACTATTCAAAAATGATTTTATTTCTTTGATAATATTAAAATAGTTTTCAAGATTTCCACAGGGCTGTTAATTACTCCCTGTGCCAACTAAAACACAATTTAATAAAAACTCAAAACCTGCTATTTTATTACTATACTATATAGACGATGATTTATAGCTGAATGTTACATTTTTTGGCAGTCAAGTTAGATTGAGTTGGTTAAGTTAGGGCATTAATTTTTTAACCTGATCAACCACTCACATAATCAACTCCATCAACTATATTTGCTACCCCTAATACAATGAGTGATTTAGTGAGTTATTGGATGACTGAATTGGCATTCCATACAAATAAATCACTCATTCACTAAATCAATAATTCACTAACTAAACATGGCAGACGAGAAGATAATTTTTTCAATGGCCGGAGTGAGTAAAATATACCCTCCGCAGAAACAGGTTTTAAAGAACATTTACCTATCATTTTTTTATGGCGCGAAGATCGGCGTGATCGGTTTGAATGGGTCGGGTAAGTCGTCCGTGCTTAAGATCATTGCCGGGCTGGACAAGGCCATACAGGGCGAGGTGGTTTTTGCACCGGGCTATACCGTGGGTTATTTAGCGCAGGAACCCGAGCTTGATCCCAACAAAACCGTGAAAGAAGTGGTGGAAGAAGGCGTTGCGGAAATTACCGCCATACTGAAGGAATACGAGGAGATCAACGAGAAATTTGGCCTGGAGGAAGTTTACAGCAACCCCGATGCCATGGACAAGCTGATGGCCCGCCAGGGTGAACTGCAGGATAAAATTGACGCGGTAAACGCCTGGGAGCTGGATGTGAAGTTGGAACGGGCGATGGATGCCCTGCGCTGCCCCGAACCGGATACCAAAATTTCAGTGCTATCGGGTGGTGAAAGGCGCAGGGTGGCGATGTGCCGTTTGTTATTGCAGGAACCGGATGTGCTTTTATTGGATGAGCCGACTAACCACCTTGATGCGGAGTCGATAGATTGGCTGGAGCAGCATTTAAAACAATATAAAGGGACGGTAATTGCCGTTACGCACGACCGTTATTTCCTTGATAATGTGGCGGGTTGGATCTTAGAACTGGATCGTGGGGAAGGGATTCCATGGAAGGGAAATTATTCCTCATGGCTTGAGCAAAAATCGAAACGATTGGCACAGGAAGAAAAGACCGAAAGCAAACGCCAGAAAACTTTGGAGCGCGAACTGGAATGGGTGCGCATGGCGCCGAAGGCCAGGCAGGCAAAAGGCAAGGCACGTTTATCAAATTATGAAAAACTGGCATCCGAGGAAACACGGGAACGGGAAGATAAACTGGAGTTGTTCATTCCGCCGGGTCCGCGTTTGGGCAATGTGGTGATCGAGGTAAATAATGTGACCAAAACTTATGGCGACCGGGTGCTTTTTGAGAATTTAAGTTTCTCCTTGCCCCCTGCCGGCATCGTTGGGATCATAGGGCCTAATGGGGCGGGTAAAACCACCCTTTTCCGGCTTATTACGGGTCAGGAGCAGCCTGATTCGGGTACTTTCCGGGTAGGTGAAACGGTTGCTTTAGGCTATGTGGATCAAAACCATGATGACCTCGACCCCAATAAATCAGTCTGGGAAAATGTAACCGGCGGACTGGAAACCATTATGGTAGGCAACAAACCGCTCAACTCCAGGGCCTACGTATCCAAATTCAACTTTAACGGTGCGGATCAGCAAAAAAAGGTAGGCGTACTATCCGGCGGCGAACGCAACCGGGTACATTTATCCATCACCCTTAAAAAAGGCTCAAACGTACTATTGTTAGACGAGCCAACCAATGATATCGACGTAAACACCCTACGCGCACTGGAAGAAGCGCTGGAAAACTTCGGCGGCTGCGCGGTAGTGATCAGTCACGACCGATGGTTTTTGGACCGTATCTGTACGCATATCCTGGCTTTTGAAGGTAATTCGCAGGTTTACTTCTTTGAAGGGAATTATTCGGATTACGAGGAGAACAAGAAGAAACGTTTGGGTGATATCGCGCCTAAGAGGATAAGGTATAAGAAGTTGGTATAGCCCCCTCTAAATCTCCCCTACAAGGGGAGACTTTTAACCATTTAGCTTTGAAAATCAGACAATTTAATTAACTCAGTTTTAAACGCATCAAATTTATGTATATAAATGTCTTCCCCAAATTCATTAAACATTGCATATTGTAAATCATGCCAAAGACTTACGCCCCATTTAGATTGATAGCGATCTCCAAACATTTCATAAAGTGCTTTACTTATAAGCACTAACTCATCAATATAATTATATAGGTCAATGTCAATTAATCTGCCGAATTGAAGCAAATGTTTCTTGCAAACATTACTTAAAGAAGTGAAATAGTCATTCTTATCTAATTTAGTCTTTGAAAGCTCTGCACATAAAGATGTAGTATCGTTTTTCCAATCTATTAATTTAGAATGACCTATACTTGGGAATTCTCTAAACTCTTCCGTTTTAACATAAATACTATTGTTCGCAATATATTGCTGAACAACAATTGCAATCCTTGCAGTTTTTACATTAAAATATTCGATATGATTGTTCATTATCGCATTATTATTTATTTATTAGGTGAACTCGAAGTATGTGTTTTAAGAAATAGCCGAAAATCTACTTTTTAACTTTGTATTCTCTAATGTTAAATCATTGACCTTTTCTTTCAACGTTTGATTCTCAATAGACAATTCATCGTTCTCGATAGATAATTTGGCATATTTGTAACCCTCGAACTTATTTAAGTTCTGAAATCTTTTATATGCATCAATTAGACCTTCTATAGATATACTAAATGTTTCTCTGCCAGCAAAACCAAATGAATCAATAAACTTAACCCACATCGTTGTATAAGAATACCCTCCCGTCATGCCAAAATGATCCATTTCAAATTTCCAATCATTTTCTGAAATGCTTGAAATAGAATCACCGTTTCTATCTAAAAATTCCATAGTAGCAGCATAATTTTCCCATATATCACCAGCATTTGATTGAAAGGAATTATGCCCAATGTTTTTTCTTATTATAAACTTACTTGGATTGAAGTTTATAGCATTATCAAAATTATCATAAGTATGAAAACTTAGATTATCATCTACCGCGTAATAGATAACTTTTGTTATAACTTGAACTGTGGACATAGTGTGTTGTGATCAAAGAATAGGGTCAATCTGTTGAAACAAATATGATTTTAACGTAAATCTATTTATAAAATAATTCATAACAAATAATTATCTTCACAATAACTCCTTAAAATTATGTCAAACACCTACACACAAATTCACGTCCAATGCGTAATGGCAGTAAAATTCCGGGCCTCGCTTATTCAGCCAGCGTGGAAAGAGCAATTGCATAAATACATTACAGGTATTGTACAAAACCATGGTCATAAAATGATCGCTATTAATAGCATGCCCGATCATTTACATTTGTTCATTGGGTTTAGGCCAAATCAATCCCTTTCTGATCTGATGAGATTGGTAAAGGGAGAATCATCCGAATGGATAAACAAGCAACAATTTATGCCTGCGGTTTTCAGATGGCAGGAAGGGTATGGCGCATTTTCGTATTCGCGCTCGCATGTGCAAACGGTTACAGATTACGTAATGAACCAGGAAGAACATCACCGTAAAAGAACATTCCTGGAGGAATACCAGCAATTTTTGGAACAATTCGAGATTGAATACGATGAGCGGTATATCTTTAAATTGCCGGAATAATGGTAATGTCGGTTAGGTTGTGCCCCTACGGGGCACTATAATATTTCATTAATTTTTTCTACCAACATTTGGCTCCTAACGGAGCCGAAAGAATTTGTATGTTGTAGATTTCTGACCCGTCGTAACCAAGGGGCTTTGCGTATCGTAGGCTGATCCCGTAGGGATCAAATGTTGGTAGAAATAGAAATTAAAAGACATCCGCGTGCCGTAGGTACGCAACGTAACCACCCTGTATGTCTTTTTCCCCGCCAACATTTGGCTTCTAACCGGGCTCCATCAAAACCGATCCCGTTAGGGATCAAATGTTGGTAGCATAAAAAACAAAAGAAGATTTGCGTGCCGTAGGTACGAAACCTAATGAACATGATTTGTGCATTTTTTATTCAAGCTGGAAAACCATTTCGCGCCAAATAATTCTCGTTTACATTATTTTATAACTACCTTGTTGATAATTAGAATGTTGTTAACAAATAAATCACAACCGCTTAACGTTTATATGAAAGCTTATCGCTTATTTTTATAGACCTATAAAAAAGGTCAGAAAAAATTAACTTAAAATAATTTATATGACCTGGAGAAAATTTAGCGGTGAAATTATCCAACTGCCCATCCTCGAAGAAGTTGAAAAAGCTATCGAACGGGAATCCCTGCTTGGCAATAAGCTTAAAGTTTGCATCGGTACTGACTCGCAAGTGAAAGGCAATGTCACCGATTTTGCTACGGTGATCGTTTTCCTGCGCGAGAAAAGGGGCGGATTTATGTTCATCCACCAGGAACGTACATCGCTGAAAATGAGCATCAAGGAGCGTATGCTGAACGAAGTGCAAAAGTCTATCGATATTGCCTATAAGCTGTGCGACCTGCTCGACCTGTATGATGTGGACCTGGAGGTACATGCCGATATCAATACCAACCCGATGTTTAAATCGAACCAGGCACTGCATGAGGCTATGGGTTATATTTTGAGCATGGGCTTTGTATTTAAGGCTAAACCGGAAGCTTTTGCCAGCTCCTATTGCGCTAATAAGATCGTGCAATAAACTAAGCGCAAAAGGTTTGCATTTGGCGTGTCATTTATATCTTTGAGGTATAAATGCAAATGCCATGTTGCCACTAATTGATATCGGAGAACTAAATTCGATCACTGAAAATATTATCCTCATTGACGCCCGTGCCGGGGCGGATACTTATCAACGCTATTTAGCCGGTCACCTCAAAGGTGCCCAATATGCCGATCTGGATAAGGATCTTGCCGTTAAACCGGAAAATCCGACTTATGGTGGTCGGCATCCTTTACCACCTCTTGAAGATTTTTCAAAGCTCCTGGGTAAATTGGGGATCACTCCCGAAAGCCACGTGGTGGTTTATGACGATAAGGCCGCTGCCTTTGGCGGGGCCAGGTTTTGGTGGATGCTGAAATCTATTGGGCATCAAAAAGTACAGGTGCTGAATGGCGGTTTGCAGGCTGCGATAAATGCCGGTATCCCGTTAAGTACAGAGCCGTACACTGCAACACCTGTACAACCATACCCCGTACCTGCAGAATATAGCGGAACAGTTGATATTGAACAAGCCGAAAAAGCTGCCAAAGACGAACATCAAATGGTGATCGATGTTCGCGAAGCGTACCGGTACCTTGGACAAAGTGAACCCATCGACCTGGTTGCGGGTCATATTCCCGGTGCCGTAAATCTGCCCTATACCCTTAACCTGGATGCCACGGGGAAATACCTGCCGCCCGATGAACTGAAAAAAGTGTTTGAAAAGACTTTCGGCGACGTTAAGCCTGATGAGGTGATCGTTCATTGCGGATCGGGGGTTACAGCCTGCCATACTTTATTAGGAATGGATTACGCGGGCATCAAAGGACCTAAATTGTATGTAGGTTCGTGGAGCGAGTGGTCAAGAAGGGATTTGCCGGTTGCAACGGATAAATAAGCGTAATTAGTATCCATGCAAATCAACTCAATTACTGTAAGAACAGCATCCATTGACGACCTGCCTATACTGCTTGAATTTGAACAAGGCATTATAAAGGCCGAGCGGCCGTTTGATACGACTTTACTGGAAGGCGAAATTCATTATTATGATATTGCTGAAATGATCCGGTCGGCAGATGTAGAGGTTGTAGTGGCTGAATGTGGCGGTGAGATCATCGGCAGCGGCTATGCGCGGATAGAACAGTCAAAAATTTACCTTAAACACCGGCAGCACGCCTATCTTGGTTTTATGTATGTAAAGCCCGAATACCGGGGCAAGGGTGTAAACAAACTGGTTATTGACGCATTGCAACAATGGGCGATGTCAAAAAACATTAACGAGTTGAAACTGGAGGTCTACAATGATAATCTTCCGGCTGTGAGGGCTTATGAAAAGATCGGATTCTCCAAACTGTTAGTGCAAATGCGAATGGGGATTCCTTCCCAAAAATAGTTACAAAACCTTTGGTGCCGGTATAGACAGGATGAACACATTAAAAATTAAGGTGACCGCTTACTGCATTGTTACAATTGAGTATAAAGGAGGCTCCTATGGAGCCCAAACTTCTGAGGGTATTTTTCTATAAACAGGAAGTTCCTATGGAACTAAAATCGGTTTTTTGATTAATTAAAGGCTCCGGCGGAGCCACCTGTTTGTAGAGTATCATAATAAAACAAACTGGCTCCATAGGAGCCCCCTACACAGGTTTATACATATTAGGTCGCTTAATGCGTTTATCTTCAGCGCTGTGATCAGTGACAGTATTTCTTCACAGCATCAACTGCTTCTTTCGAGCCCAATGCAACAGCCTTATTAAAATCGTCGCAAGCGCCTTTGGTATTCTTTTGGTTGAGCATAGCTAATCCGCGCTGGTAGTAGGTCAGGTCGTTTTTGGGGTCCAGTTTCAGGGCTTCTTTAAAATCGGCATTCATCAACTCCGTATCGCCTGGCACAAAGCTTTCGGCGAGGGCGCGGTAAGCATAAACTTTGGTATTGCCCAGGTTGATATATAAACAGCTATTGTAATCGTCTGCAGCACCCTGGTAGTCTTTTAAGGTCATTTTTATAGCGGCCCTGGTAAAATAAGCCTCATCATTGTCCGCGTTTATTGAGATGGCTTTGGTAATATCCTTTAGTGCGCCGTCGATATCTTTTAGCCCCATTTTGGCGCTTCCCCGGTTGGCGTAAGCATCCGCAGATTTTGGGTCGAGTTGTAGAGCCATATCGTAATCTGCGATAGCTTCCTGCGTTTTACCCAGATTTTGTTTGGCTATGCCGCGCTCTATATAGTAGATAGGTTTTTTGGTTTTGCTATTGATCAGTGAGTTAAATAAGGTCAATCCCTCATTGTAAAACCTGGCGCCTATCATCGTTTTGCCGAGGCGCAGGTAAAAGTCGTCATCCTTTGGGTTAAGCTCCATTATCTTTTTAAAATCCTGCACCGCACCGGGCCTGTCGCCAGTTTTGATGCGCCCGTTTAACCGTCTAAAATAGTCTTCAGGGTTGCCGGGATTTAATTCAACCGCTTTTTCATAATCCTCTAATGCACCTGTAAAATCCCTGCTGCTGTATTTGATCTCGCCCCTTATCGCGTAGCCATAATCATTTTTGGGCTGAAGGGCAATTGCTTTATTCAAGTCGGTCATTGCACCTGCTGTATCAGCCAATCCGGCTTTTGCTTTTGCTCTTGCTATAAAGGCGTAGTTATTTTTGGCATCCAGCTCCAGGGCGGTATCGGCATCCTCCTTTGCCCCGGTGTATTCTTTGAGGCCTAATCTGGCATCGGCGCGGCTTTGATAAGCATCAGAGCTTTTGGGATCAAGTGCTATCGACTTATTAAAATCAGCTATTGCGCCTTTTTTGTCGCGCATATTGCTTTTAACCAGGCCATCATACAGGTATAATTCGGCATTATTAGGGTCTACTTTTATCTGGTTCCCGAAATAATCAAGGGCGGTTTGATTATCATCATTATGGCCCAAAGCGCTGGCAAGGTATTTATATACATTGTGCATTTTAGGCTTAAGCTGGATGGTTTTTTTATAATCATCAATGGCAGCTTTATAGTTACCCAAATTACCCTCGGCGTTTGCGCGATAAAAAAAAGCTTCCGCATTTTTAGGGTTGAGGTTTACAGCTGTCGTATAATCAGCTATCGCACCCTTATTATCGCCTATATTCCCTTTTGAGTTAGCGCGATAAAAGATAAGGTCTGAATTTTGCGGATCGAGCTTAACCGCGACATCAAAATCAACAATAGCTCCCTTATTATCATTCAGGTTGCTTTTGGTAACACCCCGGTACTCATACAATTCGGCATTATTGGGTTTGATGAGTATCGCTTTATTAAAATCTTCCAGCGCCCCTGTATAGTCGCCTAAATTTGATTTGGCATTGGCGCGGTAGTGATACATATCCGCGTTGTGCCCGGTCAGCGAAATGGCTTTGGTGAAATCAGTTATCGCGTTTGCATAGGATTTATTAGCGTTATATGAATTGGCACGATAGAAATAAGCATCCGCATTATTCGGGTCAAGTTCAATTGTTTTTGTATAATCCTGTATGGCAGCTGAGTTATCATTCAGGTTGCTGTAAGCGTTGGCACGATAAAAATAGGGCTTGGCAGTAGTATTATTTAACTGAATAGCCTTTGTAAAATCGACCACCGCGCCTTTATAATCCTTTCGGTTGGATTTTTCGTTGCCGCTTTGCAAATAACTGTCAAAAGTTTGCGCGGCGCAGCAAAAAGGTAAAAGGAAAAATAAGATCAATAACCTGGTCATAAATTTTTATAAGCTAATTAGCCTTAATCAAATATATCTTAAAATGGCTTCAAAATTAACGAAGCCGATACGCTTGAGCCATCGCCCGTGTTACGGCCATTAATAAACGTGCCTCCCGTTAAAAATACTGAAAACCGCCGGGTAAACGAGTGTCCGTAACTCAACGAAACCTGGTTGAAAGCAAAATTCTTATTCACAGCCGGGTTAATTACAAATTTGGTAAAACTACTGGTTGAGTAAAATCCACCCAATGAAACAGAAAGCTGGTTTTTGAATTTACTGTCGAGCGTGATGCCAAAAGTGCCGTTATACCTGTCCTGTTCAGGGCCGGTACTGCCAAAATATTGCCTTACACCGTTCTCCAATGTAAAATAATAATTCTGGCCGAATAAATGGCCGCTGCCTGCAAATGAAAGTTTGATCTCGGCACCAGTTAGCCCGTACCCCAAAGTAGGATTGGTGTACATGGGGGTAATAACAGTTCCCTGTACCATAAAATAATAAATGTAGTTGATGTTTGCCAGGTAATACCTGATCCCGGTTTCAAGATCAGCTAAACCCATGGTTGTACTCCGGTAATTAGTTTGCTGGAAAGTATTGGTTACATAAGGCAACAGGGCAACAAATGTAAAACGCCTGCTGATACCATATTCGGCGTATAAGGAATAAGTGAGAGAACTAAAACGACCATTCATTGGGAAGGGCGTTTTTTGGCGCAGCGAGTCCCAGCCCTTATTGGCATAAAAGTAACTTACCGATGGCGAAAGCAATAAACTATGGGGCCTCACCGGAAAACCGCCGCCATAACTATTATAATGCAAAGCCATAAAAAGGATCGCTGTTATAAGGAAATGCTTAAATTTATTAAGGGTAAATTTCATATTATAGCTTAAAATAATGCGAATGTATCGCGCATCCACCTGCCCTCCAGATCCTTATACTTCATACTTATTTCGTGCCCCAGGTTCTTAAATACCATTATACGCTTGCGTGCTTTAATATTATTATAAGTGGCATATTCATTGTTAGGCGGTGCAAAGGGATCGAGCAAACCTATACCCATCAAAGAGGGGCAATTAATATTTACAGCGAAGTTTTTTGCCGTCGTAATAATCCAGGTTGCTTAAAACCTTGTCCATAGTCATTCCGGGTTGTGTAGCTACAAATTTGGTGATGCTGCTCATCGGCCACTCCACTTCGCCCACTAAATTGCGGATATCACATAATATAGGGTTTTGTGACGAGCACAGGTTGATGCGGTTATCCAAACCGGCCAAAGCAATGGCCAGGTAGCCGCCCATACTGCCCCCTGATGCTAAAATATTATCGTGCTGCAGGTTGGGCTGCGCATAAATAAAATCGACACACCTGATACAATCCATTATCACGCCGCGCATTACATATTTTTCTTTATCGGCGATATGATAAAATATAAACTCGTCGCGCCGGGTATTAATCGGCCCGCGACTGGTGCCCTGCCCCCGTGTATTCAGTGTAATAATAGCCAGGTCTTCATCCAGACCCACTATCGGGTCAAGGTCCACCTGGTAGCCCGGCAAACCGAGCAATACGGCAAACTTCCTTTTCTTATCGGTAGTTTTAGGGATGGTGAGCCAGCCGCGAATGGTATAATTATCAAGCGACTGCATTTCTATCTGATACACGTCCCGGTTTTCCGTATTCATTTTCGGCATCGGGGTGATCTTAAAATTGGGCTTTACTTTAGCCAGCTCATCTTTTGCATTTTGCCAAAACTGGTCAAAATCTGCGGGCCTGGCATAAGCTGACATGATCTTCTCCGGTTCTATGCCGAATGCCCTGCGGGTGGTATCGTCATAATCGGATACATTGATCATGAAGTTGACCTTATAAAAACCAGGCTTCAGATCGGGGATATGGAAATCATAATCGGCTGAACTGTTCCTGTCGATCTTTACATTGATACTTTTGGTAAATAGCTTAGACCCGGTTTCAGTAGTAACCAGGTAACTAACGCTCCCCGACTGGTCGGCCCCAAGTGTATTTTTTACAGAAAAGGTAAAATAAGCTGATCCGTTGAAAATGGCATTTCTATCATGCGCCACTACCTCGGTGCTTACTTCGCCATCAGCTTTAACTTGTAAATTACCTGCAAAAGCATTGCAAACAACGGCTAATAGGAAACAGAATATCATTAAAATTTTACCTGGTATCTTCACTATGCGTTATTTAGTTTAAAGTAAATATTTAAAGGTACTGTATAAAGCATTTAAGTTGTCGGTTTGCTGATCAGAAAATTTGATTTACGTATGTAATGATTTAAAGGTTCCTCTATAAACTTGAATAAAAATATAGAGATGGCGTTTAATACGATAAAAGCATATAACAAGTTTAAGCTATCCCACTCAAAGGGCGAATGCCAGTCTACACCCCATTTATCATACATGGTAAAGGCATGCTCGTTCATCCAATTAAATGAGGCGTGCAGCATGGTGTACATATAGCCCAGGTGTATCAAATAAAATATATAGGAGCTTTTGCCCAGCAGTTCAACAAAGGGGTTGGCTAATATTCCTTTCAAAACAGTGGTTTCGGTGATCAACCCGTAAAAGAATGTGGCGATGGATATGGCCAGCAGGTAATTATTAGTGGCGATGCCGAACGGGCTGTGCAAACCGGCTGTCCAGCCTTTGGGGATAGGCAGGCAGGCCATAATGGCCACGCAAAAGAAAATAAAGAAAAATCCGATATAGGTATAAGGTATTTTGTTGCTGCGTTCCAACCCACGCTTACGTACAAACATGGCTAATTGTATCCCCACAAAAAACTCGAAACAACGTCCGAAATAGGTATATAGCATCATGAAGGTGAAATTACCGAAAAAGCCATACCAGTTTACATTGTGGAAGATGAGCACCATTAAAACGCCGAAGCCGGTAATGGCCAGTATCTGCGGATAAAACCTGTTATATTTTTTTGTGATGAAGAATACAAACGGGGCCGAGAAATAAAAACACTCCTCTACCGTAAGCGACCAGCCCTGGGCGATACCTGTAAAATTTAGATCGTAAAAAAAGCCGCGCACAAAGGTGATATGCATAAAGAATAAACCTATTGCGTTGGGGAAACCATTAGTGATGATAGGGTCGCGGGTAAAGAAATAGTAAACAAAGGCGCCCAGCGTCAGCAAAAAATACATGGGGTATATGCGCGCCACCCTGTTTTTGAGGTATTGTTTAAACCAGTCGGCTGTTAGTTTAAAGCTATCAAAATAGCGGAATGCGATGAGGAAGCCCGAAAGCACGAAGAAGATAGTTACCCCGATATGGAACTCTGAGAAAAAACGCTTTAAAAAGTGCGGCAGATCCGCATCAAATACATAAGCATAGTGTGAAATAAAAACCAAATAGGCTGCGAGTGCACGTACGCCTGTTAATGCCGGAATATAATTTTGCAGGGCTCTATTAGACAAAACTTGTTTATTGAATTTTTACGCTGAATTTGTATTAATGTTTGCAACACCGGGGTATAAAGCAATATTAGTTAATGAACCACCTGTTTTAAAACAGTATTTATTAACGAATCGAAAAAAGTGTTGATAAAGATAGGATGCCTGTCATGCTGAGGCACTCGAAGCATGGTGGGCGAGGCCTTACCGCACATCCTTCGAGAGCCTCAGGATGACACCCTTTTTGATCTTCTTAAATCAACGCCGAACCCTGCACAATTCCCCTGTCAGCAATGGCGGTATCGATATAGAATTGGATCTCTGATTTTTTGAGGCCCCAGTTGGGCGCGATGAGCAGTTCCATATCCGAAAGACCGAACAGGCGCTGTATCACCAGGTCGGGGCGCACTAAGGGTAATAGTTCGCACAGGAAATCGGCGTACTCGGGCAGACTGAATAGTTTAAAAGGTTCGCGCTTGTATTTTACGCCCATTACCGAGCCCTCCACAATATGCAGGTGATGGAACTTCACAAACTTGATCTGCGGGAAACGGTTGATCTCAGCAGCATATTTCAACATCATCTCTTTAGTTTCCCAGGGGAAGCCAAAAATGGTATGTACGCAAACATCCAGCTTACTGTTCTCCGTTAGCTTTAGCGCTTTGATCAGGTCATCATGCGAGCAGCCCCTGTTGATCTGGTTGAGGGTATCGTTATAGATCGACTCCATACCCATCTCCAGGTCCACATCAAAACGGTCGGCATAACTTTCCAGCAGGGCGATCTTTTCGGCATCGATACAATCCGGGCGGGTACCTACGGATAGGCCAACAATATCTTCGGTATGATAACTCAAAGCCTCGTCATAAAGCATTTTTAAATAATGCGCCGGGGCATAAGTATTGGTATTGGGTTGAAAATAGATAATGAATTTATCAGCTTTGTTACCCTTGCGGGCGCGCTCCATGCCTTGTATCACCTGTTCGCGCACAGACGGGTTGTTGCGGGA
>JABDFM010000021.1 GCA_013286565.1 Bacteroidota bacterium | reverse complement strand
TTTTATACCATAGGCCAGCGGAAAGGTTTGGGTATTGCATTAGGACATCCTATGTTCGTAACCAGTATTGATCCAAACACAAATACCGTAGTTTTAGGCACCCAGGATGAGTTGGAACGCAAGTCCGCCTGGGTTAAAAACCTGAATTTGGTAAAATATGCCAGCATCACCGAACCTTTGGAAGCCGTAACCAAGATACGCTACAAAGATGCCGGTACGCAAAGCACCATCGTTCAAATGGGCGAACATATGAAAGTTGATTTTCATCATAATGTATCCGGTATAGCTCCCGGTCAGTCAGCCGTGTTTTACGAAGGCAATGACCTTTTAGGTGGTGGCTTTTTAATGTAGTCATTGCAACATTTCAACCTTCCAACTTTACAACATTCCAACCTCGTAAAGAAAAAACAAATTTGCGTTTCGCTTTCTTTATGTTTTATTTGCAAAAAATAATCGCTTAAATGGCAAAAAACTTATTAATAGTCGAATCTCCCGCGAAAGCCAAAACCATAGAAGGATACCTCGGAAAAGACTTTACAGTAAAGTCGAGCTACGGGCATATCCGTGATCTGGTAAAGTCGGAGGATGCCATTGATATCAACAATAATTTCGCACAAAAATACGAGGTTCCGGCAGATAAGAAGCAGGTAGTAAGCGAGTTGAAAAAATTAGCCAAGGAAGCCGAAATGGTTTGGCTGGCATCGGATGAGGACCGTGAGGGTGAGGCCATTTCCTGGCATTTATTTGAAACTTTAGGTTTAAAGGATGCCAGTACCAAGCGTATTGTTTTCCACGAGATCACTAAACCTGCTATTTTAAAAGCAATCGATAATCCGCGTAAAATAGATTATAACCTGGTATATGCCCAACAGGCTCGCCGGGTATTAGATAGATTAGTTGGCTTTGAACTTTCACCTGTATTATGGAAAAAAGTAAAGCCATCACTTTCAGCCGGAAGGGTACAATCAGTTGCAGTAAGGCTGATAGTTGACCGTGAGCGCGAGATCAATAAATTTACAGCGGAAGCTGCCTTTAAGATAGTTGCCATATTCGGCAAAGGAAAAGAAGCATTTAAAGCTGAATTACCGGAGCGTTTTGCTAAACAGCAAGATGCCGAGAAGTTCCTTACGGATTGTATCAACGCCGCGTTTAATATCAGTTCGCTCGAAACACGTCCGGCCAAACGTTCACCGGCAGCACCGTTTACCACTTCGACGCTACAGCAGGAAGCCAGCCGCAAACTGGGTTTTTCCGTTTCGCGCACCATGTCGGTAGCACAGAAGCTGTATGAGTCGGGTAAGATCACCTATATGCGTACCGATTCTGTTAACTTATCGGATACTGCTTTGGATGCTGCTGCGAAGGAAATTAATTCGGCTTATGGGAATAAATACCATCAGCACAGGCAATTTAAAACCAAAAGCGCAGGCGCACAGGAAGCGCACGAAGCCATCAGACCAACGTATTTTGATCAGCATACCATTGACGGCGATCCATCAGAAAAACGTCTTTACGACCTGATATGGAAACGTGCCATAGCATCACAAATGAGTGAAGCTTTGTTTGAGAAGACAACCGCAAAGATCAGCATATCAACCCGCAAGGATGAATTGGTGGCCAATGGCGAGGTAATGAAATTTGACGGTTTCCTGAAAGTTTACCTGGAATCAGTAGATGACGAGGAAGAAGTACAGGCTGATGAAGACAACGCCATATTGCCGCCTTTAACCAAAGGTCAGCGACTTGATTTGCAGGAAATGACTGCGACCGAACGTTACTCCCGCCCTCCTGCCCGCTATACCGAAGCGAGTTTGGTAAAGAAACTGGAAGAGTTGGGTATAGGACGACCATCTACCTACGCCCCTACTATCTCGACCATCCAAAACCGTGGATATGTAGTGAAGGAAGAGCGCGAAGGCAAGGTGCGAAACTTCAGGGTGTTAACGCTAAAAGGCCAAAGCATTACGAAGGATGAAAAATCAGAAAATACCGGTGCCGAACGGAATAAGCTATTCCCAACGGATATTGGTAATGTGGTGAATGATTTCCTGGTTCAATATTTTCAGGGTATAGTAGATTTTAACTTTACCGCCGGTGTTGAAAAGCAATTTGATGAAATAGCCCAGGGTTTGGAAGAATGGACCACCATGATCCGCAATTTCTATAACCCATTCCACAAAGAAGTTCAAAATACTATTGAGACCGCTGATAAGGCCACTGGCGAACGCGATTTAGGCACCCACCCGGAGAACGGCAAAAAGGTTTCTGTTAGAATTGGTCGCTATGGGCCATTTGTACAAGTAGGTGAAGCCGCGACTGAAGGCGAAGAGAAACCATTATATGCCAGCCTGAGAGCGGGTCAAAGTATTGAGACCATCTCCTTGGCAGATGCGCTTGAACTATTTAAGCTGCCTAAAAAGGTAGGCATTTACGAGGACAAGGAAATGACGGTTGCCATAGGCAAGTTCGGCCCTTATGTGAGGCATAACAGCGCCTTTTACTCTTTGCCTAAAGAAATTGACCCTCTCGACCTTACAGAAGAGCAAGCTATAGAACTGATCATCGCTAAACGTAAACGTGATGCCGAAAGGCTGATGAAAACATTTGATGAAAATCCGGATGTAAAAATACTGAATGGTCGCTGGGGCCCGTATATCGAATTTGGCAAACAGAACGTTAAAATACCAAAAGGCAAAGAACCGCTGGAACTGACTTACGATGAGTGCAAGGCGCTGGCCGATGCAGAAGCCAAAGCTCCCAAAAAAGCAGGTGGAAAAAAGTTTGCAAAGAAGAAGTGACGAGTTAGTTGAGTGAGTGGTTGATTAAGTTGAATGGTTATCAACAACTTAATCAACTAAATCTAATTTAATCAACCCAATCAACTAAAAAATGATAAAAGACATCCCCGAAAATATTGTACAGGATATTGGTATCGCAGTGGCGCTTGAGGGTGAGAATGTCGAGAGCAAAACCTGGTATGTGTATCTCATCAACATGACAAAGGGGCCGATACAGAATGTGCTCATCACCTCCAAAGGCTATGGCGAGAAAGACGGCGAACAGGTAAAAACCTCCACCCTGCGCCACATGTTCCCGGTTGTGAATAACAGTGCTTTTGTTTTGATCGAACCTATCGATGAAGCCACGTTCGGACTGAATAATGAATACTGGCTCAGCTACTACATCGGCACCGAAATATTCGATAAAAAATTCATCTTCCTGCCCGAAAGCATAGTCGAATCAAATTTCATTAAACTCCCCATCCTGAATAAACCAGGCGTGATGATCCGGTAACTACCAACTGTCCACACTGACAAAACAGTGTCAGTACTTTATTCAAACTGTTTCCGTAAATTTGGATATGGCCTTTTTAGGTCTGTAAACCAATGCCTTTGTTGGTGTTATCACCAACAAACTGCAGTAATTCCGATCAAAATATCTTATTTCAAATAAATTATTTATTGTCGGAAATTTCATAATTTACGTTAAAAATAAACCTTATCATGGACGACGCCCAAGGCCTTTCTCCAGCCCGCAAACAATCATTTATTGCTATTGCGGCCTGTATGGTTCTGCTCTTAGTAGGCAGTGTTTTCTTCATTTTTCACAGGCGGAGTATATCGGCGGTTGATCCGGCTTTTAGCAAGTACATCGAGTCCTACACTTCTGGCATTATCTCCAAACAGGGCGCTATCCGTATCCGGCTGGCTGGCCAGGTACCGACTACCCATGTGCAGAATGATCAATTGCCCGATGGCGTGTTCGATTTTTCCCCTTCAATCAAAGGCAAAGCTTATTGGGTGGATGAACGTACCATCGAGTTCAGGCCAGATGAAAAGTTAGTTGCCGATCAAAGCTATTCAGTCGAATTTAAGCTGAGTAAGGTGATCGATGTTCCAGATAAGTACGACGATTTCAAATTCACTTTCCAAACCATCAAACCCGATTTTACGGTTTCCTTTGTGGGCCTGCAAACCGCTACCAATACTTCCATCGATAAAATGAAACTGGAAGGCGTTGTTCAAACAGCTGATGATGAAGACGATGCCGGTATCGAAAAACTGATCAGCACCAATTACGGTTCGCCTGTGCATGTCAGCTGGCAGCATAGCAACCCAACCCATACCCACAAATTTACCATAACCGAACTGGCACGCGCTGCCGATAAGGTAAACCTGCTTTCGGTGATGTGGGATGGCAGCAGCCTTAATGTGGATAAGAAAGGCAGCCAGGACTTCCAGGTGCCCGCCATAGGCGATTTTAAAATCCTGGCCATCACTGCGGTGCAGGACCAGGATCAATACGTGCTTGTTCAATTCTCCGATGCTATCATGGTAGGCCAGGAATTAAAGGGCCTGGTCGGTATAAAAAATGTAGAGGATGCCGCTTATACCATTGATGGCAGCACGGTTAAGATTTATGCCCCCGAAAGGCTGCAGGGCAATTACAGCGCCTTTGTAAATGAGGGGGTCGAAAATATCTCCCACAAAAAAATAACACAGGCATACAGCGCCAATGTTTTTTTTGAGAACCGCCTGCCATCCGTCACCATACCCGGCAAGGGCGTGATCCTGCCCGATTCCGGCAAATTAGCGATGCCTTTTGAGGCGGTCAACCTGAACGCAGTGGATGTGAGCATCATTAAGATCTACGAAAACAACGTCCCTCAATACTTTCAAAACAACGGTTTTGATGGCGGGCAGGAGCTGCGCAGCGTTGGCCGGCCCATCGTACAAAAAACCATTCGGTTAGACCAGGATAAAAGCCTCAACCTGAATAAAAAGAACCGTTTTATGCTGGATATTGACCAGCTGATCAAAGCGGAGCCGGGCGCTATTTATCGCGTTATCATAGGTTTCAGGAAAGAATATTCACTATACAACTGCAGTATGGGCTCACCGGTTCTCAAAAAGAATGACGCCAGCGATGATGAAGAAGGTGACAGCGAATACGATGGCGGCAATACCAACAAGATAAAAGATGATGACGATGATTTTTGGCAGAGGTACGATAACTATTATCCTGAAAGCTACCAGTGGAACGAGCGCTTTGATCCCTGCACCAACTCATACTACACCAAAGATCGTTGGGCTAAGCGAAATATCATCGCCTCCAACATTGGCCTGATAACAAAACGCGGCAACGATAATAGTATGATCGTAGCGGTAACCAACATACTAAGTGCTAAGCCCATGCAGGGGGTATCTTTAGAGTTGCTCGATTTTCAGAAACAAGTTCTCTATAAGGGCACATCAGATGCGGATGGTATGGCCAAGTTTGACCTGAAGCGTAAACCCTACCTGCTGGTTGCTAAAAATGGAGCCGAAAGAGGTTATTTGAAACTGGATGACGGAAGCTCACTCCCGTTATCCCGCTTTAATGTGGGTGGTGATGAGATACAAAGTGGCCTAAAAGGTTTTATTTATGGCGAACGCGGCGTTTGGCGGCCCGGTGATTCTATCTTCCTATCCTTTATTTTGGAGGACAAGTTAAAGACCCTGCCAGCCGATCATCCTGTCGAATTTGAGTTGTATAATCCTGACGGGCAATTGTATAAACGTATTACGCAAACCAAATCTGTAGATGGATTTTACAGTTTCCACACCGCGACAGATATTTCGTCGCGCACAGGAAATTGGTCGGCCAAAGTAAAAGTTGGCGGCGCATCGTTTGAGAAAAAGATAAAGATAGAAACCATTATGCCCAACCGTTTAAAGCTGAACTTAAGCTTTGGCGGGGCGACAGAACTGGTAAAAGGCAGCGACGCCAAAGGCACGCTGGATGCACACTGGCTTTTTGGTGGAATCGCTCAAAACCTGAAAGCCAAAGTGGATGCTTTCCTTTCGCCACAAAAAACTGCTTTCAAAAACTATCCTGATTATGTTTTTGACGACCCTACCCTGGCATTCAACACCCAAACACAAACCATATTTGATGGACGGTTGGATGCCAATGGCAAAGCAGATGTAAACGCTGATGTAGAAGTTGAAAAGCAGGCTCCGGGCCAGCTAAAAGCAAATTTTGTGGTGAAAGTGTTTGAACCGGGCGGTAATTTCAGCCTGCAAACACTCTCTCTTCCTTATAATGTCTTTTCAGGATACGTAGGTATCAAAACACCTGAAGGGAGCGATCTTTCGGGAATGCTATACACTGGCAAAGACAACCAAATCGAAATTGCTGATGTGGATACCAAAGGACATCCTTTTTCGGGCACACGCAATGTTGAACTGGAACTGTACAAAGTGCAATGGCGTTGGTGGTGGGATCAAACCGGGGATGAAATGAGCAATTTTACCCAGGATAAGTTTAACAAGCTGATCAAAACAGAAACCGTAAGGTTAACCAACGGGCACGGGAAATGGAATTTGCATGTCGATCCTGATTCATGGGGCCGTTATTTGCTAAAAGTGAAAGACCCCCAAACCGGGCACTCCACCGGGAAGATCATTTATCTCGACTGGCCGAACTGGGCCGAGCGGTTGCAGCAAACCAACCCAACCGAGGCCGCCATGTTATCCTTTACTTCGGATAAAACTAATTATAAGGTTGGCGACCAAGCTACATTGACCATCCCAACCATGTCTGACGGGCGCGCGCTCATCAGCTTTGAGAATGGCAGCAAAGTATTAAAAACAACCTGGATCGATACCAAAAAAGGACAAACACAATACCGCTTTACCATTGATGAAACCATGTCGCCAAACATATTCGTCAATGTAACGCTGTTACAGCGCCACTCACAGACGATAAACGATCTACCCATACGAATGTATGGCGCGATCCCTTTGACCGTTGATAACCCGGAAACCATCCTTAAACCGGTTATTAGTCTGCCGGCTAAGTTGCGGCCTGAAACGCCATCATCTATCACTATTTCGGAAGCATCGGGCAAGGAAATGACCTATACCATAGCCATTGTTGATGAGGGGTTATTGGATATCACCAACTACAAAACGCCAAACCCGCACGAAACGTTCTATGCAAAGGAAGCGCTCGGCGTTAAAACCTGGGATTTGTTCGACTATGTGATCGGCGCTTATGGCGGTGGTTTAGAGCGGATACTGAGTATTGGTGGTGATGGTACAGGTGGAGCAAATAAAAATGTATCGGTAAACCGGTTTAAGCCGGTAGTGAAGTTCCTCGGGCCGTTCCACCTGGACAAAGGCGAAAAACAAACACAGCGTTTCACTCTGTCGCAATACATCGGCTCGGTTAAAGCGATGGTGATAGCCGGGCACGACGGCAGCTACGGCTTTGCCGAAAAAGCGGTGCCTGTTAAAAAACCGCTGATGATACTGGCAACATTACCGCGTGTATTAGGCCCATCCGAAAAAGTGCAGCTGCCGGTAACCGTGTTTGCGTTGGAAAATAATATCAAAAACGTCAACGTTACCGTGCAATCAAATGCCTTCAGCAACCTGGCGGGCAACAACAGCAAATCGGTTTCCTTTACCAAAACAGGCGACCAACTGGTTACTTTTGATCTGGATGTGAAGGATTTTGTAGGTGTAGGGAAAGTAAAAATAATTGCCAAAAGCGGCAGCGAAACAGCTACTTATGATGTAGAACTGAACATTCGCAATCCGAATCCGCCAATAACTAAAGTGATTGAGAAGGAACTGAAACCGGGCGAGGTCTGGAACACTTCTTATTCGCCAATCGGTATGACTGGCACGAATAAGAACACGCTGGTTGTCGCTTCTATCCCACCTTTAAACCTGGCTAAACGACTGGATTACCTGATCGAATACCCTTACGGCTGCGTGGAGCAAACCACCTCGTCGGCATTCCCGCAATTGTATTTGAACCAGTTGCTCGATCTTAATCCTGAGCAAAAAGCCGAAACAGAGCGCAATATAAAAGCTACCATAGGCAGACTAAATGCCTTCCAGACTTCAGACGGTGGTTTAAGCTACTGGCCCGATGGCAGTGAATCAGACGAATGGGGAACCAATTATGCCGGGCACTTTATGCTGGCTGCACAGGCAAAAGGCTACAGTATGCCTATAGGATTTTTGGAACACTGGAAAAAATACCAGAAACTAAAAGCAGTCACCTGGGCACCTGATCCGCATAGGTTTTATGGTGACGACCTGGTACAAGCCTACCGATTATACCTTTTAGCGATGGCACGGTCGCCGGAGCTTGGGGCAATGAACAGGCTGAGAGAGTTCAAATATATCAGCATAGAAGCTAAATGGCGATTGGCAGCAGCTTATAAACTGGCAGGCCAGCCCGAGATAGGCTCGCAAATGATAGCAGGTTTGCCAACTACTATCAAACCGTATAACCTAATGTATGGAACCTACGGCTCAGACCTACGGGATGAGGCCATGATATTGGAAACATTAACGCTGTTGGGCCAGCATCAAAAAGCTGCTGTTTTATTACGCACGGTAGCGGCCCGGCTCTCACAGGATGATTGGTACAGCACGCAAACCACCGCCTATGCCATGATTGCCATTGCCCAATATTGCGGCGAGAATAAGTCGGCGAGTAAGCTGCAATTCACCTATAATTCAAGCGGAGTTAATTCAAAATCATACATCTGGCAGGCCGGTATGGCTGCAAACGGAGGTAAAGTAACACTTAAGAATAGTGGCAATAATCTGTTATATGTCAGGTTAATACAACGTGGGCAACCAACATCAGGACAAGATGTACAGTCCATCAGCAAACCGGGCATCTTAGAAATGCGTGTAGGATATTTCACTTTGGGCGGCAAGCCTATCGACCCATCAAAATTACAGCAGGGTACTGATTTTGTGGCACAGGTGAACATCAAAAACCCGGGTCATCGCGGGCGGTATGATAACATGGCGCTTACGCAGATATTCCCTTCCGGATGGGAGATATTAAACACCCGAATGATGGAAACCGAAGACGCATTTAAATCGTCAGAATCAAATTACCGCGATATCAGGGACGACCGGGTGAATACCTTTTTTAGCATACCCGAGGACAAGGAAGTGACTTACTATGTCATGCTGAACGCTGCCTATGCTGGTAAATACTACCTGCCCGCCACATACTGCGAAGCGATGTATGATTCCTCAATAAATGCTTTGGAGAAAGGGCAGTGGGTAGAGGTGGTTAAATAGCCCCTGTTGGAGAATATTGATCTAATAACATTATTAAAAAATGCTCCATAGGAGCAAAATGTTGGTAGAAAATTAATTATAAAAATATTACCGTGCCGTAGGTACACAACACATTGTTGTTACGTACCTACGGCGCGGTTTTTAGCATTTTTAAATTAAATCACCATTTCCGGTATATCCCCCTCAATTATCAATTTCCCGGCAGTAGCGTTTTTTATTTCTTCCACACTAACACCCGGAGCACGTTCCAATAATTTAAAACCACCTTCGGGCAACACATCCAGAACAGCTAATTCAGTTACGATCTTTTTCACGCAATTTATACCGGTTAGTGGTAAGCTGCATTTAGCCAATAATTTTGATTCACCGGCTTTGTTTACGTGCTGCATGGCTACGATGATATTTTCAGCTGATGCCACCAGGTCCATTGCGCCGCCCATGCCTTTTACCATTTTACCGGGGATCTTCCAGCTGGCTATGTCGCCGTTCTCAGCTACTTCCATAGCGCCCAGAATAGTCAGGTTTACTTTTTTCGCGCGGATCATCCCGAAACTCATAGCCGAATCAAAAATAGCCGAACCCGGCAATATGGTGATGGTCTGCTTTCCGGCATTGATAGTATCAGGGTCTTCTTCACCCTCAAAAGGAAAAGGGCCGATTCCTAAAAGTCCATTTTCTGACTGTAGCACTACATCCATACCCTCCGGGATAAAATTGGCTACCAGTGTTGGTATACCTATTCCCAGGTTTACGTAGTAACCGTCTTTTATTTCTTTAGCGATTCGTTTGGCTATTCCTTCTTTGTCTAACATAAATCTCGTTAATATTGTCATTGCGAGGAGGAACGACGAAGCAATCTCAGCAGAAAGGTTCGCCGTGCATGCTTGCGATTGCCACGCTATCGCTCGCAATGACAAGTTTGTTATTTTTTTCTAACTGTTCTTTGCTCTATCCTTTTCTCATAATCCTTCCCCTGGAATATCCGGTGCACATAAATGCCGGGCGTATGGATATGATCAGGGTCGAGTTCCCCAACTTCAACCAACTCCTCCACTTCGGCAATGGTTACCTTACCAGCCATAGCCATTACAGGGTTAAAATTACGCGCGGTTGAACGATATACCAGGTTACCCATCGCATCCCCCTTCCAGGCTTTTACTATGGCAAAGTCGGCTTCAAAAGCCAGTTCCATTAAGTAATCTTTCCCTTTAAAATTGCGCACTTCCTTCCCCTCGGCGACTTCTGTACCGATACCTGCGGGTGTAAAAATGGCCGGCATACCATAACCGGCGGCCATGCAACGTGTTGCCAATGTACCTTGTGGCACCAGTTCCACTTCCAGTTCACCGCTTAATAATTGTCTTTCAAATTCAGCATTTTCGCCTACGTAGGATGATATCATCTTTTTTACCTGTCGTTGTTTCAGCATCAGGCCGATACCAAAATCATCAACACCTGCATTATTGGAAATACAGGTAAGTTCCTTCACTCCTTTTTTCACCAGTGCAGCAATACAATTTTCAGGCAAACCGCATAAGCCAAATCCGCCCAGCATCAAGGTCATCCCATCGGCAATATCGCGGATAGCTTCATCAGCGCCACTAACAACTTTATTCATTTTTTATAATTGGTTGGGGTAAAATTAAACACGATTCCGGGATTTTATGGATTTATATGATTTTTATTAATGCAATAACAAAATATCCTGGCAGTCATTAAAATCACAAAATCGTGTCTTACCACTTAATATGCTGATCAATAAAAGCGATCAGCTCATCAGCCATTGCCTGCTGTTCTTTTATATTAGGATGGCCCGGTGTGTTTTTATAAGGGAAAATGTATGTCAAAATATTCTTGTCATCGATCTGGGCCACGGCTTTCTCTAAGTACCCGGGCCATGGTGCGCCTTCCTTTGTTGCATCCATGCTCCCTAATACACAAATGATATGTGCTTTAGTGTATTTATTCCGTATAGTTTTTACAAAATCTTTGTATGCTTTTATAATTTGCTCCTCAGTTGGAGCCTTAGTAAACCTGTATTTGAAATGCTCGTTGCCTGGGTCTTTGTTTAACGATGCATCATTCTGAAGCAAATTGATCACAACAACGTCAGGTGTATATTTCGAGAAATTCCAATGGCTCTCGGCATCAGTTGCATCAGCACGATAATACATTTCGGGCATGATCATCGGGTCATAACTTACCATTATCCCTATCCCGCTGCGCGAGGTATTATTAAATTCGGCATCGTAATGCCGGGCGGTAATAGCGGCATAAGCCAAATATCCATTCTCATACGGAGCGGTCCCTCTGTCTTGGCCGGTAAAATCTTCAACCGCATATCCACAGGTCATAGAATCCCCAAAAAATTCCATTTTGCGCTTTTTAGGTGCTGGTGCAGGTAATATATTCGTGCCTTTATCCAGTGAAAATTGGGAAAACCAGGTTTTACCCATAGCCCATTCTGTACGTTTAAATAACTCAAGGGTATGATTACCTGCAGGAAGGTTTGCAGCTAATGTATATTCTTTTTGAGTACTATCCGGATGAATGATCGCGATCACTTTATCATCAACGATCACATTAAAATAATTATCTCCATACTCATCCTTTAATGTGGCCTTTACCCCTGTACCATTAAAATTAATTTTGAGTGATGTGCCCGGCCACGAAAGCTCCGCGGCTTCATCCTGCATAATTATACGGCCTGAATAACGGATATGCGTATCATGTGACGTTACCACCGCGTTTTGCGCACAGCAAGCTATGCTGGCTACAGTAAGCAGCAGTACTAAGAAGTATTTGTAGCTCATGTTTAAGGCTTATATTATTTCAAATATACATAAGTAATCCCATCTCCACCCCTGTCGGCATGTTCATCTTCAACCCTGCTTACCGCGTCATATTTTTTCAAATAATCACGGATCAATTTACGCAAAATACCATCGCCTTTGCCATGTATGATCTTTAAGTTACTCATACCCATCATCAGGGCCCTGTCAAGCATCTTTTCTATTTCGTAAAGTGTTTCCTCGCCGCGCTTGCCACGCACATCAATTTCAGGGCTAAAGCTGGCAAAGTCATTAGTGTGCGTGCTAAAGCTTTTTCTCACCTCTTTTGGCAATTCCTTTTTGGATATTTTATGTACCCTGTTCTTCTTTGCCACGGTCCGCAGGTCGCCTATGGCAATGATCACATTGTCCTTTGCAATTTCCATTACCTGCCCGGTAGTTTCCGAATCATTCAGTTTCACCCAATCGCCGGGTTTTAATTCATCCGTTACCGGTTGCTTAACAACTACCTCGGGCTTTGTTGTGTTTTTTTGCAGTTCGCGGTTTAAGTTTTCGCGCAGGTGGCGGGTCTTTTCCTTATCTGCGTTACTGCTCTTTATATCTGAAATTGTATTTTCAACCAGTTTATTAGCATTTAGGATGATATTCTTAGCTTCCTGTTTGGCGTCGCGGATAAGTGCTTTCTTATTTTCTTCGAGATAGCTTTTTAACGTCTCGTTCTCGGCGAGCAACTCATTAACCTTTTTTTGCTGCTTTTCGAGGCTGAGTTTGGTATCGAAAATTTCCTTCTTATCACGCTCCAGGTCAATCAATAAAGTATCCACTTTCTTTTGGCTGATGCCGATCTTATTTTTAGCCAGGTTAAGTACATTTTGAGGCAGGCCTATTTTCTGCGCTATTTCAAAAGCATAAGAACTGCCCGGTTTGCCAACTTCCAGCCTGTAAAGCGGTTTCATCTCCACATTATCAAACAGCATGGATGCGTTTTCAATGCCTTCTGTATGGCTTGCAAAAACCTTTAGGTTTGAATAGTGAGTAGTCACCATCCCTTTAACCTTTTTATGGTTCAGCGTTTCCAGTACCGCTTCGGCTATAGGGCCTCCAAATTGAGGGTCTGTACCTGTACCAAACTCATCTATCAATACCAGGGTTTTGCCATTAGCCTGTTCCACAAAGTTTTTCATTTTGGACAGGTGGGCGCTATAAGTACTCAGATCGCTTTCAATAGACTGATCATCACCAATATCCACAAATATCTGCTTAAACACACCAACGGTGCTTGCCTCTGCTGCAGGGATCAGTAAGCCCGCCTGCACCATCATTTGCAGCAACCCAACGGTTTTCATACAAACTGATTTACCCCCAGCGTTTGGTCCCGAAACGACTACGATTCTCACCTCCTCATCAATAGTTACATTGAGCGGCACTACCGGCTTTTTTTCGGCTTTAAAGCTTAATAACAAAAGAGGGTGCCGGGCATTAAACAGTTTGAGCTTAGCCTCATTAACCACGATAGGCATTTCCGCTTCAATATCAATAGCAAAAAGTGCCTTGGCCCGCACAAAATCAAGCTTTGTTAATAATCCATGGTAGTATAACAAAAGCGGCACAAATGGCCTAAGCTCATCTGTTAATGCGGTTAATATTTTTATGATCTCCCTGCGGCGCTCAAATTCAAGATCACGGATACGGTTATTTAAGGTGAATACCTCTTCCGGCTCCATATAAACGGTTTGGCCTGATGAAGATTCGTCATGGATAAAACCTTTCAGCTTACGCTTATTTTCTGCTAATAACGGGATACACAAGCGGCCGTCCCTTACGGTTAATGATCCGTCCGCAGTCCAGCCGCTGCTGGATGCATTTTTAAAAACCTGGTCTATTTTTTTCCTGGCTTCCTGTTCTGCCTTTGCAATTGCCGAGGTAAGCTCTGCCAACTCGCGCGAAGCATTTGGTTTTATCTTTCCTTTGGGGTCGATGACCAGTTCGATCTTTCTAAGAATAGTTTTTTCGATAGGCAGATGTTCAAATAAAGCTTCTAAGTTGGGATACAGCCCCTCACGTTCATTAAAATAAGCGATCACTGCAAAGACAGTCGATAAAGAGGCATGTACCTGGAAAAACTCCTCCTCTGTTAAAAATGCACCTTCTAATTTGGCTTTGTTTGCCAATGATTTGATATCGAAAAAGTGATGGATAGGCAGTGCGTCATCATTCTCCAGTATATTTTTAAATTCATTGGCCTGGCTCAAAAACTTCAGGATCTGATCGTAATTATTCATCACCTGTATTTTATCAACCATTTGCTGGCCCATAACACTCAGGCAGTGCACTTTGATCAGCTCTTTGATCTCGGTAAATCCAAGCTTATCAACACTATTTGTCGGGTATAGCATTTTTGTTAGGGCGCTTGTTGGGTGGATAGGTTCTTTGTTTAGGCGGATTGACCAGTTGATGGATCGGTGAATTTTTGAGCGTTTTTGCTAATGAATCAGATCGCCTTTTGTTATCCTTTGCCATTAGCAACTGGTTTATCTTAGTAAGCGAGTCCGTTTTTCGTTTAAGATTGATCGTTATTTTGTCATACATCGCTGAGAGTATTTCAGGATGTAGAGAATAGTATTTAAAGCTTTTTCTAAACTGAGCCGAGTCGGTATTAAATTTTTTAAAAGTAGCCAGGTATTTCCCCATACCGTATTTATATACGGTATCAGGTGCCTGCATTACATTATATATACCACCATCAATAATATGAATATCAGTCAACAGGTTGCTCATTTGTTCTTCCTTAATAATTCCGGATGGAATTGAGTTTCTGGTACAAGCAATCAAAAAAAGCAATACTGAAAAAAACAGGCTATTATATTTACGCATTCTGTAATTTAGCGGCGATTATTTAGGCAAAACTACGGATAAATGAGCATAGCAGATAATATAGAAAGCTTAAAAAAAGAAACTGATATCATAAAAGTGACCCTGATAGCTGTATCTAAAACTAAAACAGTGCAGGATATAGAAGAAGCTTATAAAGCAGGGCAGCGTTTATTTGGCGAAAATACGGTTCAGGAACTGGTTGATAAACACGAACATCTGCCAAAAGATATCCAATGGCACCTTATAGGTCATTTACAAACTAACAAGGTAAAATATATCACACCGTTTATCAGCATGATACAATCTGTTGACAGCTTAAAGCTTTTATCGGAAATTGATAAACAGGCCCAAAAAAGCAACCGGGTTATCGACTGCCTGTTACAGGTGTATATTGCAGATGAAGAAACCAAATACGGTTTGGGATTTGATGAAGCGATTGAGCTGTTAAGGTCAGAAGAGTACACCAATTTAAATCATATCAGGATTAGGGGACTAATGGGGATAGCCACCAATACCGACAGCGAAAAACAAATAAAAGATGAATTTTACGAGCTGAAAACCTTTTTTGATGGCGTAAAGCAAAGCTATTTCAGGAAGGACCCAACTTTTGATACTTTATCCATGGGCATGTCATCCGACTATAAAATAGCCATTGAGCAAGGCAGTAATATGGTACGACTTGGCAGCACCATTTTTGGCCAGCGGGTTATTAAACATTGGAAAAACAATTAAGGTGTCGGCTGCAAAATAACCAATGATATAATGACTAATGACCAAATGACTATAAATTTAAGAGTAGCAAAAAAAGAAGATTGTCCGCGTTTACTTGAGCTGGTGCTTGAGTTGGCCATTTTTGAAAAAGCACCAAAGGAAGTAACTGTAACGCTGGAAGAGTTTGAAGAAGCGGGTTTTGGAAATAAACGGGTGTGGAAAGCATATGTTACAGAATCCGATGGTTTGATCACAGGCTTTGCTTTGTATTATATCCGCTACTCTACCTGGAAGGGTACCCGGTTATACCTGGAGGACCTGATCATTACTGAGAGCTGGCGTGGTAAAGGGCTCGGCAAGATGCTTTTTGACCGCATGGTATTGGAAGCCCGTGAGTTGGGTTGCAATGGCATGACCTGGCAGGTGTTGGACTGGAACGAACCCGCTATAAACTTTTATAAAAAATACGAAGCGGCTATTGAGGCGGGATGGCTTAATGCCTCCTTATCAAAGGATCAGATCTTAAACTATTAACAATTATGAACTTTAAGCATACTCTTTTTTTGATTATTGTGGGTTGTGGGTTAGCTTCATGTCAATGGGGTAAGCCTGGTGCTAAAAATCCTGCTATCACAAAAGACACTTTAGCTTATACGTATCAAAACTTTAAAGAAAGAGCATCGGATTGCGGTGATAAACCGGATAGCAGCTGTACGGTCGTAAAAATAATTTATCCGGAGTTTAGCGGTCAAAGAGCATTAAACGATTCCGTTACAAGCAATTTCAACAAGTTGTTTGGTGATGACAAAAAGCCTGATACCAGCCTGAAGCAAATATCCGAAAGCTTTATGGGCCAGTATAATGATTTTAGAAAAGAGGAACCAAAATCAACCTTATTCTTTTTGTTGGACGCCCATGCCAAAGTAGTGAAACAAGATTCAAGCCTGGCCACCATAGAAGTAACAGGTTATAGCTACACCGGAGGTGCGCATGGGGTAAGCTACACTTATTACATTAACTGGAATACAAAAACAAATAAAAGCATCTCGTTAGATGATATTTTGGTTAATGGCTATAGTGACAAACTAAACCATATAGCTGAACAACAGTTTAGAAAAAATGAAGACCTGAGAGATACTTCATCGCTTGCCAATCAGCATGATTACTTTTTTAAGGACGGTAAATTCAGCTTGCCTGATACTTACCTGGTCACTCCTTTAGGCATCAAGTTTTTGTATAACGTTTATACCATAAAACCCTATGCCGCGGGCCCAACGGAACTTTTATTAACTTATATCCAAATCAAATCACTCATAAAACCCAACACGGTTTTGTCTCAATATATTAAATAATGCTTGTTTTTAAATTCGGAGGGGCATCGGTTAAGGATGCTGCGGGTGTTGCAAATCTCGCTCATATCGTTAAAAAATATACTGGCCAGCAGTTGCTGGTCGTTGTTTCGGCAATGGGTAAAACCACGAACGCACTTGAGAAGCTGACTAAAGCATATATGGATCAGGTCGATGACCTGAATACGATTTATGCAGAGGTAAAAGAATATCACAACCATATCCTGAACGGCCTCTTTGAGCCTTCACATCCAATCTATAATGAAATAGCCAACACTTTTGTGGAGATCGACTGGATGATAGAAGATGAACCGCATAATGATTATGATTTTGTGTACGACCAGATCGTATCTATCGGCGAATTGGTTTCCACGCGCATTGTTGCTGCTTATTTAAATTTGTCCGGCATAAAAAGTCAATGGCTTGATGTGCGCGGGTATATTCATACGGATAATAATTATTGCGAAGGAAATGTGGATTGGGATAAAACCCGTAGCAGTATCCGCAAGGATATCCCGGCCATGTTAGAAAAAGGCGTTGTTGTTACACAGGGCTTTTTAGGTGGAACATCAGAGAATTTCACCACTACACTTGGCCGCGAGGGTTCTGATTACACCGCATCGATATTAGCATCATGCCTTAATGCTGAATCGGTGACTACCTGGAAAGATGTGCCCGGAATACTGAATGCCGACCCTAAGTTTTTTGCCGACACGGTTAAATTTGACGAGCTATCCTATACCGAGGCTATCGAAATGACCTATTATGGCGCCAGTGTCATCCACCCCAAAACAATCAAGCCATTACAAAACGCTAAAATCCCCTTACTGGTAAAATCATTTACTGATCCGGATGCAGCGGGAACTGTGATCAAAGAAACAGCTAACTCTGTTTTTCAAAAACCGGTGATCATCCTAAAACAAAACCAGGTTTTACTTTCCATATCAGCTAAAGATTATTCTTTTATATCCGAAGATCATTTAAGTGATATTTTCAGGCTCTTTTCGCAAAATCATGTAAAGGTAAATGTGATGCAAACGTCAGCGTTGAGTTTTACGGTTTGCTTCGACTGGTATGCCGAACGTTTTGAAAAATTATTAGCCGGACTTAACACCGATTTTAAGGTAAAATATAATAACGGCCTGTCTTTAATCACCATACGGCATTATAAGCACAGTGCTTTAAGAGAATTGACCGCTGATAAAATAGTCTTGTTAGAACAGGTCAGCAGGAATACAGCACAAGTGGTTGTAAAATAGCTTATATTTTATTCACGCGAAAAACCTTTTTTAGTGTATAAATTACTTCAATTTATATACATAATTTATACCTTTGCCAATCTTAACTATGTTTTTGAGAATTCAAACTAAAATATAAATATGAAAAGAGTTAGCATCATACTCACTGTTGTAGGAATAATTTTAATATTCGTTGCCATTTTTTACTTCAGGCCGGCACTCAACGTTGTCGACTCTGATACGATGACAGTAGGCCCCAATGGAGTAAAAACATCTGAGTGGCCCCTGTTTGTTGGTATCCTTACCACGTTTGTAGGTATTTGCTTCTACTTCATCAGCGTAGCTAACGACAAGAAAGCCAAGAACTAACCAAAAATACTTTCTATACCCTAAAGGGATATATGCGGAAAATGAAGCCGGATATATCCCTTTTTTATTGATGTACTGACAAAACAGTGTCAGTACTTTCCTCAACCCGGTTTCGTAAATTTGTATATATCCCGTTGACTCACCCCGACTTTCTCCGCTAGCCAGCGGAAAGAGGGTTAAGAGTTTTTTCTTTTCTTTAATCCCCTCTTTGCGGCTTGCCGCAGAGAGGGTGGTCGAGCGAAGTGATGACCGGGTGAGTCTAATTGATCAGTTGCGATAACTGATCCGAATTGTTCTTTGACATCTTGATTCTTTTTTTGATTTTTCACCCTATCATGGTACTGGGTCAGGTTGAATTTGTAACTATTTCCTATCTTTAGGTCAAAACGCATATCATGAAAAAGTTTACGCTAATCGGCTTGCTTTGCACGGCCTTTTTGTTGGGTTATGGTTTCAGCCGTGTAACCAACCCGGCCAATAGCGGCCCGCGCGTGACGGGCCTCGGCGGTATTTTTTTTAAGGCCAAAGACCCCGCGGGGCTAAAAGCCTGGTACAGCAAAAACCTGGGCATCCGCATCGGGGGGTTCGGTTCAAATTTTGAATGGCACCAAGGCATGGACAGCACAAAGAAGGGTTTTACCATATGGGCGCCGTTTAAGGAAACCACCAAATACTTTCAGCCCTCCGAAAAGCAATTCATGATCAATTACCGCGTGGAAGGGCTGGATCAGCTTTTAGCCCAAATGAAAACGGCGGGTATCCTGCCAACTGACAGCGTACAAAAGACGAGCTATGGTAATTTTGTACACTTGATGGATCCTGAGGGCAATAAGATCGAATTATGGGAACCCATTGATGCGGAATTTGCCAAAATGGGCACCATCACCACCAAATAAACGATAGTTGTGTCTATTAGCCTATGGTCGATGTTATCACCGCACCATCCAAAGAAAACATTTAATTGACTCATAGGTTAAACACTTATTATAAAGTGTTACTGATATACTAATAAATTGAATTTGAAATATTTATACTCTGATAGCTGCAAGCTTTCTTTACTAAAATTTTTATTACTGGTCTTGTTTACAAGTATTTATAGCATTGCCTACAGCCAGGTAGGTTCCCCTGCTGATTCGCTCAAAGCGGATTCTTTGGGTGCTAAAGGTAAAAAGATCCAAAAGCCGGTAGAAAATTTAAATAGGCAATACGATTTTGGTGATCTAACCCGCAATATTCTCCATCCCAAAAGGAAGGCTGATACACTGCATAGGGGATCGGGTATTACTATTGTACCTAATGTTGCTGCTAACCCCACTATCGGGGGTCAGTTAGGAATTAAGGCTGTTGCTGGAAGAAGATTAGGCGATGATCCAAATACATTGCTATCAATTGCGGCTACATCAGCTTCCATCACAACCAAAGGGATCATTTATTTTTACGTCAATCATAATATATTTACCCCAGGCAACAAGTGGAACATCCAGGGAAATTTTGTAGTCGCGAAAACGGTAACACCGGATTATGGTTTTGGAATAGGCCGTGATATCACAGGAGGAAATGCTATAGACAATGTACTGACAGACCCTGCCCGCAAAGTTTATCCCATCCATTCATATTATTTAAACTTTAGAGAGAAAATATACAAGGAGGTTGAAAAACATCTTTTTCTCGGCGCCGGCCTGGAATTTAATGTAAGGCGCGACATTACAAACAAGGATACTGTTAATAATGCAACACCTTCCAGCGTTTACAATAATCAGCACGGGCTTCCCCAGAATCATTACTCGGCAGACGGTTTTCTTTTTAATGTAGAGTACATCACACGCGATAATCCAAACCGCGCCTACAAAGGAATTTATTTTGATGCAGGTTTCCGGGTTAACCAAACATGGATAGGGAGCACAAAAAATTCAGTACAGTTTACTACCGACTTCAGGAAGTACTTTAGCCTGTCAGATTCCAGCCCCGAAACCGTGATCGCCTTATGGAACTGGGGTTCATACTTGCTCAGCGGCACCCTGCCATATCTTGAATTACCCGGGACGGCCAGGGATGTAACTTTTAGAAGCGACAGGGGTTATACCTCTCAATATTTTAAGGGTACGGAATTTAACGATACAGAGGCTGAATTCCGCTTCCCTATATTAAGTAACAAATTTATCAGCGGTGTCACCTTCGTAAATATGCAAAGCGGCAATGACGAACAGGGCACCAAAATATTCCAGGTGTTTCAGCCGGGCTACGGTGCCGGTTTACGTGTGTTGTTCAACAAAGTCACCCGTACCAACCTGGCCCTTGATTACGCCTTCGGCAGATATGGCAACAAAGGGTTTTTCCTTAATTTAAATGAATCATTTTAGGAATAGTATATTCTAATTTCGCTGGTAAAATAAGCCTACACTCCGCTAAAAATAGAAAATCCACCATCTACACAAATCATCGATCCGGTAACAAAGGCTGAGGCATCACTTAACAGCCATACCAGTGCCCCTATTAGCTCATCGGGATGACCAAAACGCTTAAAAGGGGTATTCCTGATCACCGATTCACCCCTTGAGGTATAACCGCCTTCGGGTTTGGTTAATAAATTCCTATTCTGCTCGGTCAGGAAAAATCCCGGTGCAAGGGCATTCATCCGAATAGTATCGCCATAACGACTGGCCAGTTCAACAGCAAACCATTGGTTATAGCAATCAACCGCAGCCTTGCCCATATTATAACCAATCACTTTGGTAACGGCCCTTTTTGAGTTCATGGACGAAATATTGACGATACTTCCCTTACCTGTTTTAGCAATAGCTTCACCAAAAACCTGGGTGGGCAATAATGTACCCCATAAATTCAGGTCCATTACCTGTTTCATGCCATCAAGGTTCATTTTAAAAATGTCCTCATCCGGCTGTAAAACACCCTGGGGCATATTACCACCTGCCCCGTTCACTAAACCGTCGAGCCTGCCAAATGTATCCCATACTTTGTTTTTGGCAACCACAAGGTCCTTTTCGTTTAATACATCAGCAACAAGGGCTACAGCCTTGCCGCCATTTTTATTGATGGCCTCTACCCTTTCATTTGCAACTGTTTCGTTGCGGCCAAGTATCCCTACAGCCCCCCCGGCCTCTACAATTCCGTTCACGAACGAATTACCCAATATGCCGGTCCCACCGGTAACAATGATCACTTTGCCTTTTAATGAATATTTGTTTTCCACTATGTATCTCTTTTATTTGATGTCAGGAATAGATATTGAGTCCATATCGGTGTAATCCAAATTCTCGCCCGACATACCCCATATAAAGCTATAACTTGCAGTACCGCTACCCGAATGTATGCTCCAGGGCGGTGAAACTACCGCCTCATAATTATCCATGGTAATATGCCTTGTTTCATCACCCTGCCCCATGTAATGAAATATTTTTTGGCCCACCGGCAAATCGAAATAAAAATAAGCCTCCATGCGCCTGTCATGTGTATGCGGGGGCATAGTATTCCAGATACTGCCCTCGTGCAATATAGTAAGTCCCATCACCAACTGACAGCTTTTTATACCATCCGCATGGATATATTTATTGATGGTGCGCCTGTTTGCTGTTGAAGTATCGCCGGTATGTACTTTAGCGGCTTCAGTATTTGTCATCAAAGTTGTGGGATAGTTGATATGGGCAGGAGCCGACAGTATATAAAACACAGCAGGATGCTCTTGATCTCTGCTTGAAAAAGCAATGTTTCTTACACCTTTTCCCACATACAAACAATCCAGTTTTTTTAGTGAATGAGTTTGCCCGTCAACTATTACCTCACCATCACCAGCCACGTTGATGATACCCATCTCTCTGCGCTCCAAAAAATAGTTGGCCCGCAGGTTTGGATAGTTACCCAACTCCAATACTTTACCTGCCGGATTGGCCGCACCTACTATCATGCGGTCATAATGAGTATAAACACAGTTAATTTGATCTGCCTGTACTAATTCCCCGATCAAAAATCTTTCCCTTATCAAAGCTGTTTGATAGGATTTAAAATCATCAGGGTGAACACTGTGTAATATTTTCAATTTAAGATCGGTTTAATGTTTCGATGGATACAAACCTTGCAAAAGATCGGATATTTACCAAACATATAAAATTTAATTTTTCGATTAATGCCTGTTTACATTAACTTCGGTATTATCTGATTGGATTACATGCTGTATCAACAAATAGTAGCTTTTTTCACGTCTTTTAATTGAACCCTTTATGAGAGTTTTTTGCCATTACACCTTACTGTTAACCTTGTTTATTACGATTAGCTTTAATGTATCAGCGCAACAAACTGACACGCAAAAGTGGACAGCCAAAACCGCAAAAAAATGGGTCAAAAGCAGCGTATGGCGCAATGGGCTATCCCTTAAGCCACATTCATCAATAAATAATATTGAATTTGCCGAACAATACGAAAAGAATAAAGAGGGCTGGGATAAAGCATTCTTGTTTTTGAGCGATCCAAAGCTGGATACTTTGGCACCTGGCAAATATATTATTGATGGCACTAATGTTTATGCTACCATAACTAACGTTCCTTCAAAGGAGTTTGACCAGTCAGCCTGGGAATCGCACCGCAATTATATCGATCTGCACTATGTGATCAAGGGTGAAGAGAAGATCGGTGTTGCTCCCATTGGGTCAGCCACAGTTATAAAACCATATGATGCCGCCAAAGATATTGCAAATTATACTGTAGAGGGGAAATATTACATAGCATCGCCGGATGAGTTTTTCCTGTTTTTTCCGGGGGATGCCCATCGCCCCAATATAAAGGTTGCCGGATATGATACGGTTAAGATCAAAAAGTTGGTCATAAAGATCAGGTATATCAATTAGCTTAATAAAGATTGGTGAAATTTCGATGAGGAGGAATATGATGTATAAGGGCTCACCGCACATCCAAATTACTGGCGCTTGTCAAGAAAAAGTGTACTTAAAAATAAAGCAACCAGCACACCTAAAATGATATAGTGGATATGAGGAACATGATAATTCTTGTCCTGTATCTTAAATGTTATATTAAAAAGAACAATACTTATAATTGGAAACCACAGGAAGTTTCGAAATATTGGAACTTTTTTCATTTGTTATTATTATATATCTAATTCATAGGCTATGGTTATTTATTAACGCTGTCCGCCTACTGGTTAAACTGAAATATTAGAATTTAAATTTTGATTCAAATATAATCTTTACAAAATCAAAATATCGCTGCAAGTCATTAAAGCCTGATCAGGTATAATTTAGCGCAATAATATTTAATGTTTGAATATCATTTATTATAGGGTTGCCTGTATAGAAACAGGCAAAAGATACTTTTATATATCGATAATCGTATCTGAAATTATTGATGCCTCTAAATGGGCAACCCCCGCTTTGAACACACTTAATAAAATCAGTGTGTTCAAAGATGAGGGTTTAAATTTAAGGTAAAGGTTAAAATATATTAGCCTTATAGACAATCAATAGGCGTTTTTATCACCTGTAACTGTTTTAAAAATCGTTAAAAATATGATCTTAATGTCAAGCAGGAAAGTCCAGTTTTCAAGATACCACACATCGGCCTCAACACGTTCAAGCATAGCTTCAGTGGTTTTGGTTTCGCCGCGCAGACCATTTATTTGTGCCCAACCGGTGATCCCTGGTTTCATAAAGTGGCGCACCATAAATTGATCTATCAAACTTGAATACTGCTCAGTATGGCTCAACATATGTGGACGTGGCCCTACTGTTGACATATTGCCAATTAATACATTAAAGAACTGTGGAAGCTCATCAAGGCTGGTCTTACGTAAAAAGGTTCCTATTTTGGTAATACGCGGATCTCCTAATGTAGCTTGTATATGATTAGATTCGGCATTAACCCGCATACTTCTGAACTTGAAACATTTGAATTCGTTGTTATCGCGTCCTGAACGTAATTGGGTGAAAAATATCGGCCCACTGGATTCTAACTTGATCAATATGGCCAATATCGGGAATAACCAACTGAAAACGAACACTATGATCAATAAAGAGAATACGATATCAAATATACGTTTGATAGCCCTGTTCAGTATATTTTCTAAAGGTTCGGCCCTAACTGATAGAATAGGTATGTTACCTAAGTTTTGCAGATACGAAGTGTTTTTAAAATACTCATGATACTCAGGCACTATTTTGAACCTGATCAGGTTTTTATCAGAGTCTGACATTAAACGCTCGATAGTTTTATGTTCAGAATAAGGTAATGCACAGAATATTTCTTCAACATTGTTTTTAAGAACATAATCCATACAAAGGCTGGTATTACCAAGATACAGGCGCTGGTTAGAAACCCTTGACGGATCATCATCAAAAAACCCCAACAGATTGTATCCTTTAAGGATTTTGTTATTAAATTGATCATACAACTCGTTACCGGCGCGGCTGGCGCCTACTATAATAGCATTACGTGAGTTACTTAATAATAAATGATCGCTTTTTCTGATGGCAAAAAAGATAATTTTCCATGAACCCAGCAAAACACCAAACAATGACATTGAATAAAACAAATACTCCTGGGTAATAAAATATGATTTGGTTCCTATTATCAAAAGTATGATGACACAAATTAAACTCAGATACAGCAGGTAAGTTTTAATTGCACAGTGATAAACTTTTAAGTCGATGTCTGAAACCGAATTATATAGGCTGGTGATGTTTGATGATAAAAGCCATAAAAGGTTAAATACCAATACTACCGGCAGATAACTTTTGTTGTTCATCCATGGTATTAATGAACTGTCTAAAAGATTATAAACCAGTATCAACGAAATGTTGAGTAACAGATAATCTAAGGTTAGATTTATTACGTTGTAGAACTGTTTGTATCTGTGTAACATATTTTATAGGATTGCTGTGACTATTAGTATGCAATAACTATGCATTAAAACCGATCAAGGGCCTGATAATTCATATTTTTCATCATTTCTACATATTAGCATATAAAAACTACGCTATAAGTCATACTTTCCTATCATAAAGTTAATATTTGAAGCTATTTGATATAAAAAAGTAAATTCCTGGGTGGGCAATAATATCCCCAGTTGAGTAAAAGTTTATACACGGCCCGATGACTGATTTAATAAACAGAAGTATAGTTTTTTATACAAGCTTTTTAAAAGGTTGACAGAAGATTTAAATGAATAAAATCCGACCTCTAAATCAGGATGGAGATTAATAAGATAGCCTGATAATTTGATAAAAGCTCAAGTATTTCAAAGGCCGGAAAAGTATATCCCGGTAGGTAGTTAAGCTAATTATTAAAGAAAAACACAAGCAAATAATAACAACCAAAAGGGCAATAATAAATAAATAATACCAGGATTGCTAAATCAGTTAGGGTACAAGTTTGATAAAAGGGATTATTTGAGGACCACAGAAACCATCATATTCCCAAATATATCAAATGGTTTAAGCAAACCATATATGATCTTTGCAGCTTTGTATTGTAATGATTTTGGAAGTTTATTTACGATTTTCGAAACAGCAAGGCTGTGATCCCAAAACCTAAGGACTTTTATTAATTTGTAGTCCTTTAGCATCATGCTTTTAACTGTTTGTGTTACCATCCTTTTATTCCACCTGAATACATAATTCACTGCATCGCCCTGAACTTCCCATTCTGTACCTATTAAATTACCAATAAAACTATCATAGGGTTCTATAACAACTATCCCTTTTTTGGCAACTCTCAGCATTTCAGTAAAGCCTGAGACCGGCCTGGGTAAGTGGTGTAATCCATCCTGAACAACAACCAGGTCGTAAGAATTATCGGGGATATCCAGGCTCTCACCATTAAGCATTATAGTAGATATCTCCGGGTCAAATAGATTACATATTTTCAAGGAGTTATCAGAAATGTCGGATACTGTGACGGATTTAAAACCCTTCTTTTTAAAGAAGATGCCCTCTCCTCCTACTCCGCCGCATGAGATAAGAATATTCCAATTTAAAATATCATTATTATATTTTTTTAAAACCTCTAAACTTTTAATAAGCCTTCTATCCCTCAAATATCTTGTTAAAGGATCAGAAGTTATATGAAAGTCGAATGAGGATATTTGTTCTGGTGAATAAATACCCTCGTAAGCACTTTGCTGTTGTTTAACCTGTTCAAGCATTTTCTATATTATAATAAGAGCAGCTAATATTTTTTGATAGTTGGGATAATACTAATTAATGAAGGGAGAGATAATATCATAATTTATCCCATCCTGATTTATTATATCGTCCATACCACAAATTTATGACTAACGAGGCCAATAAGCCTGGCAGTTTATTCTTTTGTTGTTTTATACTTATTAACGCATCAAATAGTTGCGAACCCATATTTTCATAACTCATTGAATTGATTATCTCCAATGAGTTATTTGACATGGATTCCTTTGTCTGAATGTCTGATCTGATGTACTTTGAAATAGCCTCCGCCATGCCGTTTACATCTAAAGGGGCAAAGCCAAAACCATTAACTCCTTCTTTCAAAAGGTCTTTAGCAGCATTTACTTCATAGCTCAACAATACTGGTAAACCGGCAGCCATAGCCTCGTTTACAACCAAACCCCAGCTTTCAGATAAACTGGGTAAAATAAAAGCTCCGGCATTAAAATAATATTCAGGAATAACCTCATTATCAATGGCTCCTATAAACTCAACAGTATTTAAATTGAGGTCTGATCTTAGTTGATTTAAGTGATCATGCTCCGGCCCATCTCCAATAATGACCAACTTATAATCAGTATTATTCTTTTCAATAAGCTGCCACGATCTCAGTAAATTATCAATATTTTTTATGGGGACAAGCCTCGCAACGCAAATAATTATTTTATGATGGGATTGTTTTTTACCTTCAAATTTGAAAAGCTTATTGTCAATGCAATTAAAACCATAAAAAAAGTGTATCCCCTTATGATGGAAATATGCATAATCAGCATAGTAGTTTTTTGACGGGAACCAGAACCCATCCGACTGTTTGGTAATAAGATCCTTAACCCATTGAATCAAAAACTGCCTTTTAAATTGCAAATGCCGGGCATCATCAAACATCACGAATTTTTTTTTGTGTTTTTTTGCCCAGCGAATACCCAGGGCACCTGCATAAAAAACAATGGATGACGCGATAATTATATCCGGGTTTATCTTATCTAATTGAGTAAAAATGGCTTTCTCGATATCTTGTTTTGATAGTTCGTCTGAGCTATTTTCAGGAAATAAGCAAGTCCACCAACTCTCATTATTATCATAGGTATCAAATGAATAGGGCGAACCGTTGCCAAACAGTTCAACTGCATAAAAGCTGATATTTTGCGAGGAAAGGAAGCTCTGAAGGTAAATCAATCTGCCTTTCCAATAAACCCGAAAATCATTATTTAAAATTAATACCTTCAATTAATCATCCCTTCTTTTGAACTTATCCCAAATTACAGGAAATAAGGTTTTCATCCATAATTTAATAACTGCTTCAAAATAATCTCGTGGAAACCTACTTTTAATATAAAATAAATACTCTTTATAAGCTAACCCATTAGGGCTATAAAGGTACTTTATTCTTTCTTTAAGTGGTTTACTTCCCGGCATCCATGTATTTCCATGGTCGTTTTCGCAATAGCCGTAATAACCCGGTGCTACTAACACATTTATGCCCGCTCTGTAAGCCATCAGCGTATAATCAAAATCGGCTAAATAATGAGTGTATGAGTCCGAAAAAATACCGATTTTTTGAATTGTTGCAGAATCCACCAGCAAGATATTAGCATTAGCTATATGGCAGGGTATTAAACGATCAGCATCAGGTATCACGGGCAAATACTTAACATGTTCCTTATGCTTTAATAAATAGCCACCGTAGGAAAATTTATTGGTTACCGGGTCCAAAGTTGAACCTATTAAAATAGTTCCATTTTCACCTGCTTCCTGGTGATGTTTTATCAAGTCTTCAAGGGCGTTATCATATAGCGCCACATCATCATTGAATAAACAAAACAGATCGTAACGTTTATGGGCGATAGCATATTCCCATATTGTTCGCATTCCACCTGCCCAAAATAGATTACCGGTCCCGGTTATAATGTTTACGTATGGATATTTCTCTTTAACTGCATCCGCTGTACCATCAGTTGATCCATCATCAAGCAAAAAAATATCAATAGACCATTTTTTAAACGAATGCTGGTTAACTAAACTATCAAAAAAAGCCAGGGTCTTTTGTTTTCTGTTAAAACAAGCCAATAAAATTGCTATTTCAAATGCTCCCGCTTCTTTCATTCATAACAAATATAGATAAAGCCCAATTACTCTATTGCCTGGGATTTAGCAGGACTTAATTGTTCTAAATATAAGAATATAAAAAGCAGCATAAAAGGCAGGAAAACTATCGGTTCGCCAGTGCAAATAATAAGAAATACTAAAATGCAGTATATTACTAATTCCCATCTAAATACATATACACGACAAAATCTGGCATATTTATACATCAGGAAAATAAAACCAACTAAACCAAATTTTGCCATAAAATCAAAAATCCCATTGGAGATATCAACATTATCGGTTTCATTTAAAATAACATTATACTTATTGCTTTCACCTAATATTAAATCATTTCCAAACTTGTTGTAAATAACGATCATACTCGAAAACCGGTTTAATGGTGCTGGTCCTTTACTATGCTGATAATAGTGCTCAGCTATTTTCATTTGATGAGGTCTGGAATCCTTCATATCCCCCTCAAATGTTTTCGTGATCTTATCCCCTAAATTTGGTGTGTTTATAATTATGACAATTGATAATGGGATTAAAACAAGTACCCAAATATTGATTTTTGGCACCCTGTACCTGTAAGATAAAAAAAAGATAATCAGGAGCGCCAGGTAACCTGTTGTTGATATGGTAGTAATAAGAGTGATAATTAAGATTATATTATTGCGATCATAAATAAACCTGTTTAAAAATAGGTTTAACAACAGTACGACAATTAAAAAACACGCGAATGAGCCGGGTTCCCAGAAAAATCCACAGTTTCTGAATTCATGCGACCCTCTTGTATAAGAAAATAATAGAATATTCGCGTAGTCGGGGTTAGTTGAGCTATTAGGTAAATTTAACGCATTGAAGTATTTATAGAGGTATTCTCCAAAACCTGCGAGCTGGAAAACATAAAAGAAAAGAGATAAGATGCATAAATGTACAGTTACCTTAACTAAATAGCTTATTGTCTTCTCTTTAAGCGTAACGCAATATATAAAAGTCAGAAATATGTATTTAAAAAGGAAAAGAACGTCGCTTGTTAAAAATACAATATCCAGGTTATTAATAAAAATATCGCGAACACCAACAAAGACCAAATAGGCAAGCGAAAATAGTGCAATTATTTTTAAGTCCCTCACCTTCAGGGCTTTTTTTACCATTGCAACTATTAATATAAAAAATATTACCAAAAACCAGCCGATATCACTTGATGATATAAAATTAGCTGCTGCTGTTATAAACAGAAAAAACAAAGTGACGATATAATAAATATCGATCTTTTTTAAAAATTTCATTTTTTCAAAAAATTTAAATTCATAAACTATTCACGAACAAACAATGCATTGCCCATAGGTTCCCCTTCGGTAAAACCAACAGCGATTTCTTTAAAACCCTGGTCCTGCAGGTAAATTTTATATTCAGGATAAGTTGTAATGCCATCATAAGTTTCTGTTAGGCTAACCTCGGTAAGAATCGCTGTTACAGTAGGTAAAACTTTTTTTGAAGCTTTCAGCATCGGCATTTCAAAACCTTGCATATCAAGCCAAAGCAAGTCAATGTGTTCAATGTTGTTTTTTGATGCCCAATCGTCCAATGTGATGGTTTCCACTTCCAATTTTTCATTAAACTCAATTTGAGGATAGTCTTCCAGATGGCTTTTAGGTGCAAGTAATGAACTTGAACCCGACTCATCTACGCCACTTGCCACATGCATTTCGGCTTTGCCTGTCTGGTTACTTAAAGCTATTTGGTAGCAAATGATATTTCTATATTTCTTCGTTGCCTTTTTTAGCTCATCAAATGTTTTAGGTATTGGTTCAAAAGCATGCACTATGCTGTTAGTAATTATCCTGGCAAGTTCAATACTATCACTGCCATTATTGGCCCCGCAATCAATAATTATTGGATTTTTAGGAAGATACTTTTTTATCAGGTTTTTAGAGATATTTTCGCCAGCCCGGGTGTCAACCCATCCCGTTTTTTGCTCAACCAGGATACGCGCCTCGCGTTTTAATTCTCTAAATATTTTTTTTATCTCCATAATTAGTAATGACTCACCTGTGTTGAAGCTTTTTAAACGTAAAAGTTATAGTTAAGGTTAAGAGTTAGCATAGCCGGGATTGATCAATTTATATATATCAGGCCTGTTACTGGATGATTGTTTAGGAAATTATTTTATTATTATAAATCAACATTAATTTGTTTTAAAGATAAAGGTAAATATTCTCCCGAAGTGACTTTTCTATTGAAATTTTCTAAATTTTTACGGAAAGTTTGGTAATCGTTATATGTTAAAGCTGATAATTTATCCGATATATCTGATAAACTACTTATTGTAAATCCTATATTATTATCTTCAACAAGCTTCGCAACCGCGGCCTCTTTCCACACTATAATTGGCAGATTTAGCGCAATGTACAGGGACAATTTATGCGGATTGTTTAACTTCAAATAACTACCCCATATTCCGTTACAGGTACTAATGGAATCCCCATCCCACAATAAGCCAAAATCTGAGTTTTCGTTTACAACGGGCCTGTCAGGGCTAAAACTACCGATATACTTAATAAAAGGGGCCTGGCCGATATCTCCTATTCCTGTTCCGTACAAATCCATATCCCAGTTTTGTGCATTGATATCTGCCATAGCATATAAAAATGCACTTTTAGTCTTGGTCAGGTTGCCACAGAAAATAATTTGCCATCTGTGTTTGTTAAAGTTTGCCGGGGCAATTTCTTTTTCGTTCTGTTTAAACCCATTATCCAGCAAGTAATCAAACATACCCAGGGTATATATCTTGATTTTTTTATCGATCTTATTCACTAAAAATGACTTCATCGACTCATTATGAGCTATTACCGAATCAAAAGTATTTATAAACGAATATTCAATCGATGCTGGATAGTGTTTATATCGCTCACTTTCAATATCGTGTATCAGCAGGATCAAATGGTTCTTTCTTAGTCGCATGATCCTGGTTGCCACACACAAAAACTTCCAGTCGATCGGGTTTTCAATCAAAACAAAGGACTTATTAAGCCTTAATATTTTTAATATAATAACGACTCCCCTAAAATACCTGATCAGTTTATATTTTGAGTTTGACACAAATACAATGGGCTCAAAACCTATTCTTTCCAATGTTTTATAGGTATCCAACTTGGCTTTAGGACCGGCATCTAAACTATTTTCTAAGGTTTGTTTAATAAAAAAACGTTTCATTTATATACCGGGTATTTATTCTGATTTTATTATTAAAAGGTTAAAAGAACCTAATAAATTATTTTAGCTGATCTTTTTTACAATATCCAAAGCCTCTCCTATCACATGGTGCATATCCATATAACGATAGGTTGCTAAACGCCCCAGGAAGGTAAAATTTTCAAGCTTCTTAACCTCATCTTGATAAAGCGTTAATTTCTCTATATCATCCTTTAAGCGTTTGGGGTAATAAGGTATATCCGCAGGTTCAGTTTCTTTACTATACTCTTTAAAATAAATGGTTTTGTCATGCTGCTCCCAGGGCGTAAAGTGCTTGTGCTCATGTATGCGTGTATAAGGGATTTCTGTATCTGCATAATTGATCACCGCATTGCCCTGGTAATCGCCCTCCGCCTCATGTTTTTCAAAAAAAACTGTGCGGTAACTTAACCGGCCATATTTATATTCGAAAAAAGCATCAATGGGGCCGGTATAAAAAACATGATCATATCCGCTTACATCAAAACTTGCATCAAATTTTGTATCCAGTTTTAGTTTGACCGAAGGGTGCTCAAGCATTTTTTCAAATATCGCTGTATAACCATCTTTAGGGATACCCTGTAGTGGGTTGTTGTAGTAATTATCATTGTAATTAAACCGCACAGGAAGGCGCTTTAAAATGGAGGCCGGTAGTTCCGAAGGTTCACAGCCCCATTGCTTTTTAGTATACCCATAAAAAAAGGCATGGTATAAATCCTTCCCTATAAATTTCATGGCTTGTTCCTCGAAATTTTGGGGCTCTTCAATACTTTTATCCGCCAATTGTTCAATAAACTCCTTTGCTTCCTGTGGATTTAATGTCTTGCCAAAAAACTGATTGATCGTATGTAAATTAATGGGCATTGAATATACCTGGCCCTTATACACTATTTTCACCCTGTTTATAAAAGGCACCATCTCACCGAAACGGTTAATATAGTCCCATACTTCCTTATTATCGGTATTAAAAATATGCGGACCGTATTGATGCACCATTACGCCGGTATCTTTATCGCGCTCTGTATAACAATTACCCCCGATATGCGGCCGCTCGTCAATCACAAAAATATGGCAATCATGCTTACTGCTTAATTGCTCGGCAACAACTGCGCCTGAAAAACCGGCCCCTACAATTAAATAGCGTTTAGTGCTCATTTACCTAATATTATCCTATAACAGAAAACCATATTCTCAAAAGATACTAATACGTTAAAATATCTGTACTATGTTTAGTTTTTTTTCCTGGCGGACAAGACCGATTGAAATTGCAACATAATTTTTCGGGGATGAAAATCTTTCCAATCAAATATGTTGATGCCCTCCCTTAGCAGGAACAATACAAAAGTTACCGTAATAAAGGTTTCGGTGATCAACAAACTAAAGCCCGAACCTAATCCCCCATACCAAGGTATCAATAATAAATTGGAACAAATACTGACGATTGCCCCACAAGCGGTGATACGAAAAAAGGCCTTATCCATTTTCAGGTTCATCATTATTTGGATACCATAAACATTACTTACAACTATTAAAAAGGGGGTGATTGCTAAGGTGATAAATATGGGTATGCAGGGTATAAACTTAGCGCCATAAAAAATTCCCAATACCCATGGCCCCAGTGCGATCATTCCTAAAAAAGCACCCAGGCTTATAATGCTTACTATAGGCAATACTTTGCGTGCTGCAACTATCCCCTCTTCTCTGCTTTTACCAAAGGCTGCACCCACATACGGAAAAAACGAGTTTGATAATGGGAGCGTAATAACTGATTGAGCGATCTGGATAAACCTTAATGCTGCCGAATAGTATCCAACCTGAGTTGCTTCGGCCAAACATCCTAATATAACCGTATTGGTTGTTGTATAAAGGTATATTACAACCTGCGAGAAAAATACCGTACGCTCGTCTTTTATTTCAGTGACTATCCGCTTTAACGGGATTTTAATAATACGGATACCATATCTGCGCATAGCATATTTAAAAGAGTAATACCCTACCAGTATTTGTGCAATACCCACTGCAAGCGGCTGATACACATAGTCTGATTTGTGCCTTACAACAAGCAATACCACTACCGTGAAAATTATCTTGATCACTATATTAAATATAGCTATGCGGTGCAATTCCTGCATTCCCTGGTACAGCCAGTTTGGAGTGATCACCCATGATACCAGTATAACATAACTGAATACCATCATTTTCCACTCTTCCCTGAATATTGGAAAAACGGCGAAACAAGCCAAAAATACTACCGTAGTAAATAAAAAAAGCAATATTTTACTCCAGAATACAACGCTAAAAACCTCCTGGATATACGATTTGTTTTCCCTGTTTTGTGCCACATTACGGGTAGCTGTAAGATCGAACCCGTAGTTGACTATCAAGACAAAATAACCAACTATAGCGCTGGCATAATTGATAAGGCCAAATTTATCCGGCCCAATTATCCGCACGATGATAGGTATGCTGACCATCGGCAATATATAATTTGCCACCTGTACCGAAAAAAGGCTGGAAATATTATTCAGTAAAACTTTTTTCTCTTTATTTATCATTCCTGTAACTGGCCAGTTGCATTAGCTAATTAACATTTTTAAATCGAATTTTTATCACTTTCGGGGGAAATAGCTTTTTTTATTTCCTGAATATGTTTTTGACATACAATCTATTGGTTCTGGATTGGAATAATTTCTCCCGGTCAGTCCAAACTAATTTAAATTAAAAACGCCCCGGTATAGCAGGGCGCTTTGTTATGGTAAGAAATTTTGGTTTATATGGTCAAATACTGGTTAATTATAATTTTATAAAGGTGCCCCTGCCAATCAGGCTCTTATCGCCATTATTAACAACACGAATGATATAGGTGCCTGGAAGTAAGCCGGTAACATCAGATTGCCAGCCAGGCTGAGTGGTTGTAGCTGTTTTAATAACAGTACCCCCACTGTTCACTATTTCTATACCATATAAGGCAACGTTAGAGACAGCTTTAGTCACTGATAAATTGATGGTGCTGGTAGCGGGGTTAGGATAAATGTTCACACTGTTCTTAACAATTGTATTACTCAAATTTGAATACAACAATATAACTATGTTTGAATAAGTGATGGCACCATTTAGGTCTTGCATCTTTAAACGATATTGATCTGCATTCACAAGCGGTTCTCTGTCTAATAAACTGTAACTACCCTGGCCGTCTGAAGGCATTCCACCCAGCACATCGAAAGTCTTTCCGTTATCGGTACTTCTCTCTACTGTAAAGTTAGTGTAGTTCTGTTCATTATCAGTTGTCCAAACCACTTGTGCCCCATTAGATGCCTTATTCGCGGTGAAATTTAATAAATGCACGCTCAATGCAGAGTTCTGACGGATGACCAAACTAAAGCGGTTTGCACCAAAGCTTGCTGCATCACTTTTGTAAATATTGAAGTTATAGGTTGGATTGGCCCTAAGATCCACCGAATCCTTTTTATAAGCATCCATCAGCCATACCTCATATAAGGCAGGAATACTTTTGATATCCATCAGGTTTAGGGTGTAAATACCATCAGCGTTTGAATTTACATTTAAGCCGACTCTTGTTTGACCCTGTTTAGGTAATGCCAATGTATGAATAGCCAGAGCCACGCTATCAGCCGACCTGCTGGACAAACTTGCTATACCGCTGCCTTGTTTATAAGGAGCGTCTTTGCTGATATCAAATTGCGCTTTTGCACCATCATTAAATTTGATGAATAAACCATCGATATTGGTCGAATCTTTTTTCAGCATAATATGCATGGATTGATCAACCGTAGGTGCAATAGGCAATTTTGCAAGAAACAGATTGCCTATACTCTGTGTAGCCTGGGTAGTAGTTTTGGCCGACTCGTTAAAAGTTAAAGTAGAGGTTGCATCACTTGCTATCACAAAAAAGCCCTGTCCGCTTGGAATAATATTAGCTTGTGAAGTAGCAATGGTACCTACACCATGAGCTCCTGCAGCATATACACTGTAATTTTTACTGATTGGGTCAAGTATATACATGCTTGTGCTTATAGGTGTGCCACCAGCAACAATACCTGTACCGTAAGTATCCCAATCGATAGAGCAGGCATAAGGATTACCTACCAAATTATACCCGCGAACCGCGGTGTTTGCGGTAGCGTTAGTCCAGCCCAAAGTACCGGAGCTTGGTGTATACCAGTCGTGCACAGTTACAGATCCCTGGTTCAATGTGCCGGTTGCTGTCAAAATTGTATTTGCAGGTACAACGTATGGGCTGGTAGTTTCCTGGGCAAGCGTGGCCTGGCTTTTATTACCTCTGAAATAGAAAAGGTATCCGTTAGCCGCCGGGATATTAAAAGTTCCGGCATCGCCATCAATTAAATAGTTAATATTAGTAATTGTGCTATCAGCAGTACCCGTACCTATCGTGTTGATGCCCCTGAAGTTCCCGCTTAGAAATGAAGCATTTGACGGTGCAAGGTTTTCGCGGTATAAGTATAAAGAGGGGTTGCCGCCTTTATCAAAACCACCGGATGTACCGGTTGTACCGGTAGAGTAGCAGGTGCGTTCCAAATAATTGATGCTGTACACATTGTTTGGAGATACAGCACTTGCATAAACTGGTGACGATAATAAACGGTAGCTCCTTTCAGCCATACTGCCGCCGGTAATAAAACGCTGTACATTTACGGTACCTGTAATTGATTGCGAGTTGGTGATAGCTGCAACTGATGCAGAGCCAGTGGCGTCTGAATTTAAAGTTAAGAGTGATGCTCCTGCAGCTAATTTGTTATTACTGGTTGTTCCGCCCATTGTCAAAACACCCGAACTGGCAATTGCAAAACTACCGGTTGTCATTGTTTTTGTACTATTACCACTGAAAGTAACTTTATAGAAGGTTGATTTTGAAGTGGCCACGCCAGTTAAGCTTTGTGCAGTAGTTCCATTGAATTGTATAGTTGGGTTAGTAAAGTCTACATAATCGCTTGCATCTGTTGTAAAGTTATTGTTGAAAGTACCTGCAATATTCAAATTGCCAGTCGATACTGTTTTGATACCGGTCCCTGAAAATGTAATATTCTGATAGCTTGCACCGCCAGTAAGGTTAGCAACAGCATCAGTATAAACAGTTTGGGCTGCGCCACCATATATAATGGTAGCATTTGTACCTTTAAAATTAATGGTATTGGTACCTGTTGCTGATAACCCAGATAAAGCTGCCGCGTTATTAAGCTGTAATGTGGCTGCCCCGGTAATTGCAAAGGCGGAAGTAGTGCCGGCAGTGTTGCTGGTTTGTATTACACCCGTAAGAGTTGTAACAGATGAAGCAGAGCCAGTAAGATTAAACTTGGCATTAAACAATTTTGCACCGCTGTTAGACGATGTTAATGCAATGTTTGTAGTCACATTTAAACTGGTAGCTGATGATGCCAGCGTTTCATTGTAAGAGCTTCCGGCAACTGTATTTGCAATAACGTTTATACTGTTCGCATTGATGGTTCCTGTCCCTGCAAGCGTAGCAGTATAACCATTGGTTGATCCGGCATCGCTTTGATAGGTTATAGCGCCGGTTACATTTAAAGTTCTAAGTCCATTAGCTGCACTTGAAGTAACAGTTAAACTTGCTGCCTGGCCGCCGTTTGTGCCTAATAGTATAGCAGCTACAGTCACATCGCCCGGAGTAGTATCATACCTGATAAGGGGGGCATTTGTAAAAGCTACATTTACACCAATAGTAGCGGTATTAGTAGCGGTAGGTACCGTGTTCGCACTCCAGTTAGTTGGGTCACCCCAGGAGTTGCTTGTACCACCAACCCAATCATAGGATGGTGCATAGCACGATATAGTTACTGTAGTGCTGCCGCTGCCGCCTGTATTATATGCGGTAATGGTGTAAACGGTTGAAGGAGATGCTACTGTTGGCGTACCAGTAATTTGACCGGTTGTGCTGTTAAAACTTAAACCAGCAGGTAAAGGTTTATTGATAAAATAACCCGCGGTAGGTGGGTATTTAGTTATCGTATTAGAAGTATAATCCGAAACATATAAATTACCTGCCGGGTCAACGATGACACCTCTTGGATCATATAGGCCGGTTAACTGGGTAAACATGGTGCCACTGGGGCTATAAACATTTATAGTACCCGTATTAGAGCCCAAACCATTAAAACCTTGGTCAGCAACATAAATATCGCCGTCTGCATCTATGCCTATTCCTAATGGGGAATATAGTGGGGCTGTTCCAAAAATACCAAGGAAAGTACCATTGGCGTTGTATTTATATATGTGTTTTACTTCCGAGTCCGTACCATAATTTAAAACATAAATATTGCCAGCTGCATCTACTACTACGCCAACAGGGCCATCCATGCCACCACCTTTTATGGTTAACAACCTGTTGCCGTTATTATCATATTTAGTTACGTTTTGATTTTCGTTATTAGCTACATACAAGTTATCCGATCCATCAATGGCAATAGCCCATGGGCCATATAGAAACCCTGCTGTACCACTGATAATAGTTGTTTGCACACCTGCCGGGGTAATTTTATATACAGCTGGAGCACCGTGATCTACTACATAAGCATTACCGGCGCTATCAAAAACAATTCCATTGGGATTTGTAAAACCTGAGCCTATATTTTTAACCCATGCACCGCTTGAATTATATTCGAGTACTGTGTGATTGTGTGGGTCAGCCACATAAACATTGCCCGCGGCATCTATTGTCATGTTTAATGGGTTTAATAAAGTACCCCCGGTTAATGCCGTACCTGTTGTACTAAAACCTAATGCGTGTACAGTTCCCCCGGTATTAACAGGCGTTAAAGCGGCGATAGCAGTACCGGTAACATAATTGCCGCCAGCTGGTGTATAACTTATAGCCGGCGGAGGGGTAACGACACTTACAGTTATATTGAAACTACTACTTCCCGAAGCGTTATAGGCAGTAACCGTATAAACAGTTGCATTTGATGGTCCGGTAGGCGTACCAGAAATGGTACCGGTAGAAGTATCAAAAGCTAAACCAGCGGGCAGTGGCGCATTGATAGAGTAATTTCCGTAAGATGATTCATTAATAAAACCTGAAGTGTTATCGGCCTCAAATATATTCGGGTGAGGACTGGTAGTATCAAATGCAATTCCAAGCGGCCCATTTAAACCTGAAAGAAAAGTACTAACCACTGCTGCCGGCGTGATCTCTTTAATTGTATTGCTACCGTTATCGGCTACATATAAGTTACCCGCAGCATCAAAAGTCATGTGACTGGGTTTATTGAAACCTGTAGCGAAAGTAGTTTCTGTGGTGCCACCAGACGTTCCATTGGCTACTTTAATGATACTGTTTGAACCAATATCTGATACATAGATATCACTTCCATTGATAGCAATACCAAAAGCGTTAGTAAACCCCGTTGCGATGGTAGTTTTTGGAGTGCTGGACGTAAACCCAAAAGGCACCGTCCTTAATCTATTATCCTGGGTCACAAAGTATACATTGCCAGCAGCATCAAGTGCTATGTCATTAGTTCCAGCGGCCTCAGGTAATTGAGCTAATAAAGTTCCGGCTGTATTATACTCCCAAATATAACTGGCATCGCCTACGTATATCAGGCCATGTGTTTTATCAACTGCTACACAGGTTGGCAAATACAAATCGTTACCATTATCAATTACGTTAACAACACCGGCTGGAGTGTATTGATAAAGAACACCATCAACATTATCAACAGCATAAACATTACCTGCCGCATCTGTTGCTACACCATAAGGGGTTGGGATACCCTGGTAGTTAAAAGGGATACTATAACCGCCGGTAGCCGCGCCACCTGAATTGGTTGGGGTCCATGGGGTAATCGCTGTACCATCTGTATAAGAATTAGAGGTTGGGCTATAGTTAATATTAGGAGACTGGGCATGCACACCTCTGAAGGTAAGTACCAGGCCGATCAACATAAATAACTTAGGTAAATGAACTCTCATAACAACAATTTTTCGAATTAGGTATTTAACAACAAGAAATATTTCCGCCATTGTAATTAAACAGGCATAGCATCCCCATTCATTAAATAACAATAATGGTGCTAAAGAGAGTATGATTATCAAACCATATTAAATACCGCATACAAAATGCGAATAATGGCGATTTTCGGCGATTTTGGTGCTAATAATTGAGATTTTCTTAAATAATAATTTCTGAAAAATTAACTCACAAAACAAACACTCATATTCAAAGGAAATAATTTCCACAATATGCCTCATTATATCCCCAAATTATCGGGCCTTAAGAGTCTTTTTGCCAATTAAACGCCAGATAAAGAAATGCAAGCAAAAAATATACTTAATACGGGCCTACAGAATGCAGATTGACGTAGGGGGATTTCGAAATTGTAAATGGTGACATAGCCGAGCGATTTCTGAGCGAACCATAAAACACTCCGAATCATCGGTCATACCTTGGGAGTCACAGCTTTATACCGGGGAAAAAGCTATGGCTATTGCTTATTCGTTAAAAAATTACAGTAGCATTAGGAGTTATCTAAAGCATGCTGCAACACGACGGCAAATTCAGTAACATAAGGTAACGAAAGCATTGAATTGTGCTCACCCGGAACCTCGAATTCTTTAACATCTTTTAGGGTATGTTTTCTCCATCCAAGGTACTTGGGATCATCGTTATTATAATGAACACTTATCCTGGCTCTGAAAAGATGTATTGAACTATTTATTTTTGCCAATTCATAATTTTTCAAAGCATACTGTTGTTTTTCTTTTATTTTTTTCCTTAGCACATAGAATTCCCCGGATTTGGATTTCCTTATTAAACTAAGTTTATATCTTATATTGATAATTTCTTGTTTGGTTATTTTTACTAAAAGTTCATTTATCGGTTTTGTACCACCCATAAATTCCGGTAAATAACGTTTCATTCTCTTAGCCCAAACTACTCTCCACTTTTTAATATTTTCTTTATATTCAGCATCCGTATCAAAAATGCCTAGTATTTTAACTTCCTTACCCATGGCCTCAAGCTGGCGCACTATTTCAAAAGCGATATACCCGCCACTGGAAAATCCGGCTATGGCATAGGGCCCTGAAGGGCTATGTTCTAATATCTCATCAATATAACTTTTAGCCATATCGGCGATGCTATCCTGCGGAGTTTCAATCCCGTCAAGTCCTCTGGCTTGCAAACCATATATCGGCTGCTCAACATCAACATACAGTGCCAGGCTATAAAAATTTAGCACATTTAAACCAACACCATGCACAATGTATAAAGGTAATTTACTGCCTGATGCTTTAATTGGGACTAAGGATTTCCAGTTATCCCCACTCACACTATCTTTTTGTATAAAAGCACTTAACGAGCGGATGGTTGGGTATCTTAACAATACCGAGATTGGAAAGCGCTTGCCTATTTTATTTCCTATTTTAGTAATGATCCGGACAGCGAGTAAAGAATGCCCCCCTATATCAAAAAAATTATCTTCTATACCAACGCTTTTTAATTTCAAAACATTACGCCATATTTCGGCTAAGACCTTTTCCAATTCGGTGCGCGGTTCTACATATTGACCTTTAAATTGCTCTTCAACATCCAACTCAGGCAGTGCTTTTTTGTTTAATTTCCCATTTGAGGTTAAGGGCAAACTTTCAAGCTCAATCCACAATGCCGGAACCATATAATCAGGTAATCTGTCCTTTAAGAATGAGATAACAGCCTCCCTATTGTATTGCCCTTTTGTTACTACATAACCAACCAGTCTTTTTTCACCGTCCTTATCGGCACGGGCAAGTACTACAGCCTGGCTTATAAATTCGCTCTGTCTTAATACACTTTCTATTTCTCCCAACTCGATCCTGAAACCTCTGATCTTTACCTGGTCATCTATTCGTCCAAGATACTCCAGGTTGCCATCCATCTGCCATCTGCCTAAATCACCGGTCCGGTATATTCTTTCCCCATTTACAAAAGGATTCTCAATAAACTTATCTGCTGTCAACTCAGGGCGGTTCAAATAGCCTCTTGCCAAACCAACACCACCGATACAAATTTCGCCCACCACACCCACTGGTACCAGATTTTTCAATTTGTCTAATACATACATTTGTGTATTATCAATCGGTTTGCCTATCGGAACAATTCCTTTGAGAACATCTTTATTGCAGTCAAAATAGGTTACATCAATACTCGCCTCGGTAGGCCCATATAAATTCATTAAAAACTTATCTGGTAAAAGTTCAATAAACCGTTCTGCCTGATTTAGTGTTAGGGCCTCGCCGCTGGTAAATACTTGTTTTAATTTTTTTAATTGGTTTAGTTTTGTTTTATCATTTTCAAGGTGTTCCAGAAATATATTTAACATAGAAGGAACAAAATGCATCACTGTTACTTTATGCTTATCCATTGTATCAACAATGATATCTGGATTTTTTTCACCGCCTCGTTGTAACATACAAACACTTGCTCCCTCAATTGCCCACCAAAGGAGTTCCCAAACCGATACATCAAATGCGAATGTGGTTTTTTGTAAGATCACATCATCAGGCGAAAGCGGATAAGCTTTTTGCATCCACTCCAATCTGTTTACCAGTCCCCTATGCTGAAGCAAACATCCTTTCGGATTACCAGTTGACCCTGATGTATAAATACAATAAGCAAGGTTGGTTGGTGACAGTTCGGTGGGTTGATTTTCCTTATTATATTCTTCCTTCGACTTTTTAAACTTTAGTAACTCATCCTCATCTATTACTACCTTACATCCGCTGTCTTGTATCAAATATTTAATCCGCTCTTCGGGATAATCCGGAACTATAGGCAAATAAGCACCACCAGCCTTTAATATTCCAAGAATCGTAATAATCATCCATTCGCTTCGCTCCAACTTAATCCCAACCAGATCGTCTGGCTTTACCTGGTGATTTTTTCTTAAATAATCTCCAAATTGATTACTTAGGATATTTAGCTCCTGGTAATTGAGTTCTGTATCCTCAAAAATAACGGCCCTGTTCCCAGGTGCTTTTTTAACCTGCTCTTCAAAAAGTGCTACTATCGTCTTGTCCCTGGAGTATTCAACTGATGTATCATTAAACCCTTGTAGCAATTCACGCTTTTCTGCTGAGGTGAGAAAATCAATCTCCGATAACTTTTGTTTTGGATCTTGAGCAACCGAGGCTATTATATTCTTAAAGTGCGTCAGCATTTGCTCTATCTGCTCCTTAATATAAATATCCGTGTTGTATTCAAAATCTACTTTCAGTCCTTTTCTTGATTCTGAAAATGTAATGGTGATATCAAACTTCGCTAACCTAAATTCTCCCGCCCTGTATCCTTTTGTTTGAAGTCCGTTTAATGTGTATTCAGCGTCCTGTTCAGATGCATTCTGCAATACCATCATTACATCAAACAGTGGGTTACGACTTACATCCCTGGGCAGTTTCAAGGCTTCTACCAGTTCGTCGTATGGGTACAGCTGATGATCATATGCACCTAAAGTAACATCCTTTACCAGTTGATATAAATCTTCATAACTCGCATTTCCGTCAAAACGTGTTCTTAAAGCAAGGGTGTTAATATAAAACCCTAACTGGTCCTCAAGATCAGGGTGTTCCCTACCTGCCGTTGGGCTGCCAATAATTATGTCTTCCTGGTTAGTATATCTATAGAATAAGGTTTTTAAGCATGATAGCAGGCTCATGAAAAGCGTTCCGCCCTGTGCTTTACTAATCTTATCTAAATCCACTTTATCTATTAAATAGGCAAGGCTGGCACCATTATAACTCTTTACAACAGGGCGCTCCTTATAGGAGGGCAATTCTAATACCGGCAACTCTCCCTGAAATTGTTTTATCCAATACTCTTTATGGGGGGCAACAGTTTCTGATTCCAATTGTTGCCTATTCCAATCAGAGTAATCTTTGTATTGTATCCTTAATGGTTTAAGCTCAATGCTGCTATCGCCCGTAACATATTTATTATACAGCAGATTCAATTCATTACGGAAAATATCCATAGACCAGCCATCACTAATAATATGATGTTTTACAATGATCAATAAGTGTTTATTTTCCTGCAGTTTTATAAGATTACAACGCATTAAAGGACCCTGACCTAAATCAAAGCCTTTATTGATCTCATTTTCTATTAATTGTTTTAACTGTGAATCCTGGTCCGGTGCATTTAATAATGTCTTTTCTTCAAGTTTAAAAGCATATTCCTTTGCACTTATTACTTTCTGACGTGGATTTCCATCCTGGTCTTCTGTAAATACCGTTCTTAGTATCTCATGACGCAATACTAAAGCCTCAAATGATTGCCTTAATGCCTCTTTGTTCAAATATCCTTCCAATAAAATCTTAACAGATATATTGTAGGCACTCTGTGCTCCTTCAAAATGGTGCAATATCCAAAGTCTGCGCTGAGCTGAAGATGCAGGATAGTCAGGCCTTTTTGGTATTACCGGTATAGCTTCAAATTCTTTGACCTCCTTTTGAGCGAGAACTGTCACTTGTTGTTCTATAGTAGTCCCTGCAAAAAGTTCTTTTATAGACAATTTTACACCCAATTCCTTGTGTATCAATCCAAGCAAACGTATAGCCTTTATGCTGTGGCCACCTATATCAAAAAAATCATCTTTTATACTTATTTTTTCTGGATCTATGCCCAATACCTCTCCCCATATTCTTACAAATGCCTTTTCTATATTTGTTGATGGAGCAATATATACAACTTCGCTTATTCCAGTACTTTGCGGGCGGGGTAACAGTTTTCTGTCTATTTTGCCGTTACTGGTTAATGGTAGAGATTCCATGTGTACATAATAGCCAGGTATCATGTATGCAGGTAATTGCTCTTTTAGATGCTCCCGTAATTCAGTAGCTTTAGCCTCACCAGTGGTATAGGCTATTAATTCCTTATCCTGGCCATTAATAGCCTCAGCGATCACTATTGCATCTTTTACATTTTCATGCCTTTGTAAAACGGACGAAATTTCGTCAAGCTCAATCCTGAACCCTCTTATTTTTACCTGGTTAGCTTTTCTGCCGATAAACTCCATATTGAGGTTGGGCAGCATCCTTCCCAAATCCCCGGTACGGTACATACGGCCCCCGGCACGGTTGTTAAAAGGATCTTTTACAAAGGAATAATTTGTTTTTTCCTCCTCATTGGCATAACCGCGCGCTACACCTACCCCGCCTATGTATAATTCTCCTGCTACCCCTATTGGTACCGGCTCCAGCTGGTCATTCAGGATATAAAAAAAGTTGTTGTTCATCGGCCGACCATAAGGGATGCTCGTCCAGTTAGGCTCTACCTTTTCTATAGGATAATAATTTGACCATACCGTACCCTCGGTTGCCCCTCCCAGGCTAATTACCCTGGTGTTGGGGAAATATTTTTTGATGCGATCGGGCAAATTAACCGGTATCCAGTCCCCGCTCATAAATACGATCCGGAGGGTTTCCTGCAGGTAAGATTTATCTTGAGCTTCCAACTCCCTCACGAGGTAATCCAATGTTGTTGGTACCGAGTCCCAGAAGGTGATCTGATAATTAATGAGCATCTCCTTCAGCTTTGGCACATCCAGCAGTTCATCCTGTTCTACGATGACCAATTCGCCCCCCGCTGCCAATATGCCAAAAATGTCATATACTGACAGGTCAAAACACATCGAGGTAATAAACAATAAACGGTCATGTTCCCCAACATTGAATTCCGTATTGACCCACAGGATCAAATTCACTGCCGAATGATGCTCTATCATCACCCCTTTCGGGCGCCCCGTTGAGCCCGACGTATAGATGGTATAAGCTAATTGTTTGCTGTCAACCAGTATCCCTAAATTCCCTGTTGCGTAGCTGCTAAGATCTATTTTTTTAAGGTTGATAAAACGGTCTGGAACTAAAGAATCTGTTAAAGCATACTCTCCGTCTGCAACTACTTTTAAGACGGAGGAATTATCAAGGATATACTCTTGTCTTTCCAAAGGATAATCCGGGTCAATGGGTACATAGGCCCCACCTGCTTTCATGATCCCGTACATCCCGATGATCATATCAAAACCACGGGTCACCAGCAGGGCGATGTTATCCCCAGGGTTGACACCCTGCTCCACCAGGTACCGGGCTAACTGATTGGAGCGCTCGTTCAGTTCCTGGTAGCTCAGCGCCTGGTCATGCTGGCGCAAGGCTACGCCTGCCGGTGTTTTCTGCACCTGCTCTTCAAAAAGATCAAAAATGGTTTTTTCGGCCGGGTAGTCTACCAGTGTATCATTAAACACTTCCAGTAGGTCATGCCGCTCTGCGGGGGTGATCATAGGCAACGCCCCTATACTTTGATGGGGGTTAGTTATCACCGAATTGAGTAACTGTTTATAATGGCCCGCCATTCGCTCAATGGTTTCCTTGTAATAAAGATCGGCACTGTATTCTATCTTTACACTTATGCCACCCAATGTGCTTTTGTTTAATATAAATGCCAGGTCATATTTGGAAGTTTGGTCTGAATAAGTGTCAGCCAGGAATGAACCTGCTTCACCCTGCAAAATAAACATTACCTGGAATAAAGGATTTATAACAGCAGCGGCATCTTTTACAAGATTATTGGCAACAATATCAAAAGGTGTTTTTTGATGCTGATATGCCTCAAGCGTGGTATTATTTACCCGTTTTAACAAATTGGGGAATTCATCGTTTCCGTCAAGGCTACTTCGTAAAGCAAGCTTATTGACGCATTCAGGCGAATTAGCTAACTTAGAGCTTATCACATTTCCCACGCAAATATCTTCCTGGTTACTATATCTAAACAATAAGATCTTAAAAACGGACAGTAAAGTAACAA
>JABDFM010000020.1:48003-48925 GCA_013286565.1 Bacteroidota bacterium | reverse complement strand
GAAATAATGAAAATTTCAAAAGGAAAGATCGACCCACAGAAAACCAACCAGTTATTAATTAAAGAGTTAGAATCAAAATAATAAATTCATGAAGCGTTTTATTTCGTTAGGCATTATTTCATTGTCCCTGTTCATATTCTCTTGTAAAGACAGCAGCAATTTCACTATTTCAGGTTCCATTACTAATCCCGGCAGTTTAAAAAAGGTTTATCTGGTACAGGCCGATACGACATCTTATTCTATCGTAGATTCTACCAATTTGGGCGAGGATGGTAAATTTAAATTCAAACACCCTGCCCCTTATGGCAATCTTTTTAAGATCCGTGCCGGAAGTAGTATTTTCGATCTGATCGCCAAAAATGGTGACGATATCACTTTTTCGACTAACCTTAGTGATACCACTCATAAATATACCATAGCCGGGTCGGATGATTCTGAAAAAATAAGAGAATTTAATAAAATCAATGACTTATATGGTGGTCAAATGAGCAAACTGGTTGATGAGTACCGTACTAAGGCGCAAAAACTGGGACATGAGTCCGATTCCCTTATTAATATTTACAGGCCGCAGTTTGAAACCTTACTTGCCAAACAGAGTAATGAAATATTAGCATTTGCCAATTCAAATAAAAACTCACTGGCAGGTTTTTATGCCGTTACCGCGCTCGACCAAAACAAATACGAGCAGCAGATGATAGCTTATGGCGATGCTATAAAGGATAATTTTCAGGATAACCCTGCGGTGCGCCGTTTTGAGAGGTCAATGCTCGAGATCAAACCAGTTTCAATAGGGCAAAAAGCTCCTGATTTTATCATTGGTGGTATAGATGGGAAGCCTATAAAACTATCTGATTACAAAGGAAAGTATGTGATGCTTGATTTTTGGGCGTCATGGTGCGGCCCATGTCGGTAAGAAAATCCC
>JABDFM010000020.1:0-47993 GCA_013286565.1 Bacteroidota bacterium | reverse complement strand
AGCAGTATAAAATATTCAATTCCAAAGGTCTTAATATATTAGGGATATCATTAGATGTAGATAAAGCTGAGTGGCAGAAAGCTGTTAATGCCGATAAATTAACCTGGGCACATGCTTCTGACCTGAAGCGTTTTGACGGTCCTGTTGAAAAGACTTATCACATTGAAGCCATCCCATCAAATTTTATAATTGATCCCAATGGAAATATCATTGCAAAAAATGTAACAGGTGGTGATCTTGAAGAATTTTTAAACAAAACGTTTAATAAGTCTCAACACTAAGTTAAGAAAAGGTAACACTTAACAATTTGTTAACATTGCGTTAATGATTTGCTTTTTTTAAGCTTATATCTTTATGCAAAATTTATATCATGAGCACTTCTACTAAACAGAAAATTCTTATTGTTGATGATGAGCCTGATATCTTAGAGCTGATCGAGTATAATTTAAAAAAAGAAGGTTACCAGGTTTACACAGCTCGCAACGGACAGGAAGCCGTTTCGGAAGCGAAAAAAGTATTGCCTGATCTGATCGTTTTGGATATTATGATGCCAAAAATGGATGGGATAGAGGCTTGCCGCATTATGCGTACCATGCCAGAGTTTAAGAATACCTTTATGGTATTTTTAACCGCACGAAGCGAGGAATACTCGGAAATTGCCGGGTTCAACGTAGGTGCTGATGATTATATTGCCAAGCCTATTAAGCCCCGTGCATTGGTAAGCCGGATCAACGCCATTTTACGCAGGAACGCACCTGCAGAGGAAGTAACCGATAATAAGCTGGAGATAGGCGAACTGGTGATTGATCGCGAAGCGTACCTTGTTTTTCAAAAAGGCGAAAAAGTGGTGCTAGCTAAGAAAGAGTTTGAACTGCTTTACCTGCTGGCCTCGAAACCCGGAAAGGTTTACACTCGCGAGGTGATCTTGAAAAATATTTGGGAAGATTCGGTAGTGGTTACCAACCGTACCATCGATGTGCATATCCGCAAACTCCGTGAAAAACTGGGGGATGATATTGTAGCAACCGTAAAAGGAGTAGGCTACAAGTTTGAAGCCGCCTAAAGCATAAAAAATCCCCGCATGTAATTACGGGGATTTTTTGTTTTTATATCGTTCTGTCTATTTAGCAGCTACCGGTTTTTTCTTTACTGCAGTTTTGTTAGCAGCCGGTCTTTTCGCAGCGGCGCTTATTGTTTTTGCTTTACCAGCGGCTTTTGCCTTTACCTCAGCAACTGTCTTTTTAGCTTTTGCACCTTCGTCGCTTGCTTTGGCTTTGATCTCTTTTACTTTGTCAGCGGCATTAGCTTTTACATCGGCTACAGCCGTTTTTATTTTAGCATTAGCTGTGCTGGCTTTAATGGCTACACTTTTCTTAGCTGAGGTTGCTTTTTTGGCCACTATTTTCTTTTCGGCTGATACTTTTTCTTTTAAAGTATCAATAGTGTCCGAAGTTTTGTCCTTTAAATCTTCAGCTGTATCCTTGGTGCCGTCCCAAAGGTGTTCTATTGTTTCTTTTACCTTCTCGAAAAATCCCTTTTCTTCAGGTCCGGTTGAATTTGTGCTCATTTTTTGATAGATTTTAATGTTTTTCAATGTATTAAACCAATATTAAGTGGCTTTGTTTTACCATGTGTATGAAAGGGTGGCCTGCTGAAACAAACAACCTATTTATCCATAGCGCATTTATATTAATAACCGTATTTTTGCGGGCTATGAAGTTTCCAAAATTTGCCGACCTGATACTGTTTGAGAATGATGATGTAATTGTGGTGAATAAACCACCGTTCCTGAGTTCGCTGGATGAAAGGGAAGGGGGCGAGATCAATTTACTGCGTTTGGCTAAAGCATATTCAGATGATGCCCAAATATGTCACCGGTTGGATAAAGAGACCTCAGGGGCGCTTATTATCGCTAAAAACCCGGAAGCTTACCGTACTGTATCCATGCAGTTTGAGAAACGGCAAGTAAAAAAAATATACCATGCAATCATTGAAGGCACACACGTTTTTGAAAAACTGCTGGTTGATCTGCCTATATTAAATGTGGGCAGGAGCAATGTAACCATCAGCAGGCAGGAGGGTAAACGCGCCGAAACCTGGTTCAAGTCGCTCAAGTATTTTAAACATTATACTTTAGTGGAATGTCGCCCGGTAACCGGTCGTATGCACCAGATCAGGATACATTTGGCCACACAGCGCGCTTCTATTGCCGGGGATGAAATGTATAAAGGCAAGCCGGTTTTCCTGTCGGAGATCAAGCGTAAATACCATTTAGGGAAAGATCAGGAAGAGCAACCTATCATGAAACGCTTCGCCTTGCACGCTTACGAGGTGAGCTTTAAATTATTGGATGGCAAGGAAATTACTATCCATGCACCATATCCAAAGGATTTTGAAACGTTGTTGAAGTTATTGGAGAAGTTTGATAGTTAGAGCTTTAAAGAGCGTTGTCATGCTGAGCCCCGTCGAAGCATAGTGAACCGGGCCTATCGCACACTCTTCGACGGGGCTCAGAGTGACACCATTTTAGTTTCTTTCATACAACAAAAAATGCTGCATCGGTAAAAACTCTCCATCTTGAACCAGACGAAAACCGTTCGCGGTTAATTCTTTGTTTACCTGTTTTATGCTCATTTTGTGCAGAGGCTTTATATCGACTTTTGGATCTTCGGCGCGATATTCGAGCAATATTAATTTACCATGTGGTTTTAATGATCTGCGGATACTTTGGAGCATCTCGTGCGGGTAGCTCAGTTCGTGATAAACATCAACCATCATCGCCATATCTATACTATTTTCAGGTAGTTCAGGAGATTTTTCATTTCCCTTTACTACGATCACATTCATGGCGTTTAACTGACCTGCTTTGTTCTTGAGATAGGTAACGGCATCATCCTGTATCTCTTCGGAATAAACCGTGCCTTTTGGTACCAACGGGTATATCTTAAAAGTATAATAACCTGTGCCCGCACCAATATCCGCAACCACACTGTTTTTATCGATAGGTAATTTGGTAAGGGCCAAATTTGCATTTTCTTCTACCTGCCGGGTATTTCTTTCTAACCATGCTGATCCGCTGAAATCCATTACATGCGCTATTTCGCGTCCATAATAGAATTTGCCCGTACCACCTTCCGATGCCGTTTTATAAATATATATTTTATCCTGCTGATTGCTGCCAATTGATCCTACAGAACAAACCAAAGGAATAAACAGCAAAAAGGCTGATTTAATGCTAATCATAATTGAAATTAACATAAATCAGCCCAATAAGTTTATAAACTATAGATTTTAGGTAGTATAACCTAATATCTTCAGCACTTGTTTACTATTCTGTTCCTCACCAAATACTTCGAAATTGAAGGTTTCATCCCGGTTACGACGGATGATGACATGTTTTGGTGATGGCAGCAGGCAATGGTGTATGCCACCATAGCCGCTTAATACTTCCTGGTAGGCGCCTGTATTAAAAAAGCCCAGGTATTGCACCTTGCGGGTCTTCGGCATAAATACGCTATTCATGTGGGCCTCCTGGTTATAGTAATCCTGCCCGTCGCAGGTAATGCCACCCAGGTTCACACGCTCATATTCTGAATCCCAGTTATTAACGGGCAACAGGATGTATTTTTGATTCAACGCCCAAACATCAGGCAAGTTGGTGATGAACGAGCCATCCAGCATCAGCCACCTTTCGCGATCGTTCTGCTGTTTACGGCCCAATACTTTATATAAAATACCAGAGGCTTCGGCCACGGTATATTTACCAAATTCGGTAACGATGTCCGGCTCAATGGTATCATGTTCGGCGCAAATTTCTTTTATCCGACTAACGATCTCATTGATCATGTATTCATAATCAAAATCAAACACCAATGAATCTTTAAAAGGCATCCCGCCGCCAATATCTAACGTGTCCAGGTCGGGGTTTACTTTTTTGAATTTGCAGTATAGGGTTACATATTTTTCAAGTTCGTTCCAATAATAAGGTGTATCAGAAATACCAGAGTTGATAAAGAAATGCAATAGCTTAACCTTGAAGTTTGGATTATCCTCGATCTTATTATGATAAAACTCAATGATGTCTTCCATCCTTACACCCAAACGAGAGGTGTAGAATTGCGAATCTGGCTGCTCCTCAGCGGCTATACGGATACCGAGGTTACATGGGGTGTCCATTTCCACCTCGTCATCATACAAGTTAAACTCTTCCTTATTGTCCAATACCGGGATGATGTTTTTGAAGCCATCATGCAGCATATCAATAATATAGGTTTTATATTGAAAGGTTTTGAAACCGTTGCATATTACCGTAACGTCCTTGCTTAGCGCGCCTTTTTTCTCCAATGCATCTATCATCGGCATATCAAAGGCCGAAGATGTTTCCAGGTGTATATCGTTTTTAAGCGCCTCTTCAACAATGTGCTTAAAGTGTGAGCTTTTGGTACAATAACAATATTTATAGCCCCCGCGGTAATTGTTCTTTACAATTGCCTGCTGGAACAACAATTTTGACTGCTGTATCTTTTTAGATATAATGGGCAAATAAGTGAAGCGCAAGGGGGTGCCATACGTTTCGATCATTTCCATCAAATTCAAATCGTGGAAGTATAATTCATCATCGATGATCTCAAAACCCTCCTGGGGAAAGCCAACACTCAGATCAAGAAATTCCTGGTAACTCTGCATTCTTTAAAATTTTGCCAAAAATGTAATTTTTAAACGGAATATGGACACGGTTTTTATGATTTTAAAGAATTTTTATAAAGATTTTACTTTGGTATCATATTAATCCTGGTAATCTTATAAATTGTGTGGTAAGTGCACCTCGGCTATCATACAACGGGCGCTGCCGCCGCCATTGTTTTCGATGGTATTGATATCGGCATATAACAATCTGCAATATTTTTCGAGGGCTGTTTTCTGGTCTTCTTTTAATGACCGATAAGCATTTTGCGACATCACCAATAAGCTATCGCCTGCTTTGTTTTTCAATTCAAGCATATTGCCGGCAAATTGGTTCATTTGTGTGAAGGATATATTAATGATCTCCTTATGTGTTAGTTTGAGGACGCTTATTACATCATTTTTCTCGTGGTCATCAGTAATGCTATCCAAACAGATCACTGCGAATTTATTGCCAATGCACATCAACACGTTGGTATGATAAATTGCTTGCTGATGCTGGTCATAAGCATGGAAACTAACTTCTTTATAACCTGCCTGTTCACAAAACAGGGCCAATACCTCTCTATCGGTACGGGGAGAGATACAGGCATAGGCAATCTTATTTTCGCGATCGAGTACCATACTGCCGGTACCTTCCAGAAATTTATGCTCGTGCTCAAAACGACTGAGATCAATTACATGCTTGATCTTAAACTCATCCTCTAATTGCATAATAATATCTTCCCTGCGCTCCAGTCGACGATTTTCAGCCATCATGGGGTACAGGAATACATTGCCGTCGTTGTGAAAGGAGACCCAATTGTTTGGGAAGATGGAATCAGGCGTATGTGGCTCGGGGGTGTCGTCTATGACAGTCACTTCAACACCATTCTCCCGCAGCACATTTACCAGGTTATCAAATTCCTTTAAGGCTTTGTCCTGAACTTGCTGCTGTTCAGCATTACGGTTCTGGAAAGCGTTGCTCCCGGCGGTTTGCTCGTTAAAGCCAAAATTTACCGGGCGGATCATTAATATGGTAGAGGTGGTTTGGTGGTTCATTTGTTCACTGGTTCAATTGTTCATTGGTTATTTTGTCTGAACCTTGATTTTTTGGATTAAAGGATTGTTATGATTGTTATTAGGTATTGCAATTATCATGTTAATCAATAAATCAAGTTAATCATGGTTCAGACAACTTTATCCCTAAAAAGCGGCATGCTCATACAGTGGAAACCACCGCGGGCACGTGAAAGTTCTGATGAGGGCATCAGGATCAGCGTGTTTTTCATGCTTTGCGGTTCCAGTTCATCATTCTCGAATTTTTGCAGCAGTTCGGCAACTTTTATCACTTCGAAGCCTTTTTTCTTAAAAGCCTCCACTGTTTTGTCATTGCGGTCGTAGCCTAAAACTACGCCTTCTTTTACGGCCAACAGGTTGCACGAATCTGTCCATTGCTCGCGCGCATCATAGGGGAATGTATCGTTGCCCGAATAAATAAATTTGGTTTTTTTACCGCTTTGCAGGTCATTTTCGCTGATATCGCTTAATAAATCTTCTAAACTTTTAAATAAATGTGGTTTTGATTTTCCTTTTTCAAACTGAACGATCTCGGTTCTATCTTTCGATTTCTTCTCAGAGAACCACTTTACCACATTTGCTTCCTCAACGGTATCTTCCAAAGCCGAAAGTGAGCCCAGCATTACCCAAACATTACGTTTTACCTGCGTAAAAATGGTATCGATGTGCATATAGTCGCGTTTATGAGGTATTTTAACGATTGTTACCTTTTTTACCACATCATTATCGAATAACAACTTCATCGCCTCGTTAGCCCCGCTAAGCGAGGTACGCTCGCTGCAGCCGATCAATAAATGCTGCGGGCTTACCATCATCACATCGCCACCTTCTAAAGTTGTCTTTTCGTCCTGGTCCTCGCCCGGACGTAAAAAATGATGTACCGTTTCCGGTATCTCCAGTATATTATCACTGTAAGCAGCAAATAAGGGGTGATTAAAGAAAATATACCTTGCCAACAAAGTTTCGCGTGAGCGTGCCTTTTTTGCAGGCTTATTGAGCAGCATATAATTGTTGATAGCAATGCCTATATCTCTCGAAAAAATAAGATTCGGGATTGGCGCAAATATCATCTCATCATTATTCAACGAGCCTGAAATGAATATTTTTGCCAGCTCAACAGGAGCGGTATCGATCAGTTTCTGCTGTAATTTATAAGTACAGCTCTCAATAGCACAAACAGAGGCCACCAGCTTTTTACGAATGTCATCGTTAACTAAAATGTCAGCCAGCAAGGTCTGCAGCTCAATTACTTTATCAGAGGCATGGAAATCCTTGTTATCCGGTTTAAAAAATGAGCGGTCATTTTCATCTGAATCGATATCCTTCAGTTTGCCTTTTATCTTACCTGGATCAAGGAAGTACATTAATAGTTTCACGTAATAGTCGTACTCGTTTTTGCGCATGGTATCCAGATGCACAATATCCTCAAACAGCCAGTCCTGTGCCTTTGAGGGTACTACTTTGCCCAGGCCACTGTCAGGGCTATGGATGAGCAAACAGCGTAAGTCGCCTATTTCGGATGTTACATCGATCTTAAAATCTTTCTTATTTTTTAGCATAAAAGGTTATAATCGGGTACAAATCTACCGAGAATTATCTGCATTAAGAACCGGGATTCAAGAAGCAAGAGACAAGATTTAGAAACTGCAAATGGTCAATTTGAAACTTCTTGACTCTTGACTCTTTATTCTTGGCTCTATATCTTAATTTTGCGCGATGGATTTTATTATACAAGCTGCCGTTAAAGCCGTTAAAGCCTTATATCAAACCGACCTGAATGCTGCCGATATTGGTTTACAGCCAACCCGTAAAGAATTTGAGGGACAAATTACCATAGTTACTTTTCCATTTACTAAATTTTCGCGCAAATCACCCGAACAAACCGGTAATGATATCGGGGAGTTTCTGAAAAATGAGGTAAATGAAATTTCAGGCTTTAATGTGATCAAAGGCTTCCTGAATATATCCTTATCCGATGCTTACTGGATAGATCAGTTATATACTGAGGTATTGCCGGATAGTTTTGCCGAATTTAAACCGAACGGTAAAAAGGTAATGGTGGAGTATTCATCACCAAACACCAATAAACCATTGCATTTGGGGCATGTGCGGAATAACCTGTTAGGCTATTCGGTTGCTGAGATATTAAAGGCTGCTGGTTATGCGGTGATCAAATCAAACCTGGTTAATGACAGGGGCATACATATCTGTAAATCCATGCTGGCCTGGCAAAAGTTTGGTAACGGCGAAACACCGGAGTCAACAGGGGAGAAGGGCGACCACTTGGTGGGCAAATACTATGTGCTGTTTGATAAGGAATACAAAAAGCAGATAGATGAGTTAAAGTCGATGGGGCAGACTGAGGAGAATGCCAAAAAGAATGCCCCGATGATAAAAGAGGCGCAGGAAATGCTTCAAAAATGGGAAGCTGGCGATGAAGATGTGATCAGCCTGTGGAAAACCATGAACCTATGGGTTTATGATGGATTTGGCAAAACATATAAAGCATTGGGGGTTGATTTTGATCAATATTATTATGAATCGAATACCTATTTATTAGGAAAGGATATTGTTGATGAAGGGCTGGCAAAAGGTGTATTCTTCAGAAAAGATGATGGATCGGTTTGGATAGATCTGACCAGCGATGGTCTGGATGAAAAACTGGTGTTGCGTTCGGATGGCACGTCAGTTTATATGACACAGGATCTGGGTACGGCCCAATTAAAATATAATGATTACCATATGGACGAATCCATTTATACGGTAGGGAACGAGCAGGATTACCACTTTAAAGTATTATTCCTGATCCTGCAAAAAATGGGTAAGCAATGGGCAAAAGGCTTATATCATTTATCTTATGGCATGGTTGATCTACCATCTGGCAAAATGAAATCGCGTGAAGGGACTGTGGTTGATGCGGATGACCTGATCAGTGAGATGGAGCAAACTGCAAAGGAACAAACAGAAGCTTTAGGAAAGGTGATTGATTATACAGAAGATGAAAAACAGGAGTTATATCACACCATCGGGATGGGCGCGTTAAAATATTTCCTGCTAAAAGTGGACCCTAAAAAACGCTTGTTATTTGACCCTAATGAATCGGTGGATTTCCAGGGGCATACCGGGCCATTTATTCAATATACGCATGCTCGTATCCGGTCGGTATTAAGCAGGGTGGAACAGCCCCCTAGCCCCCTAAAGGGGGAGTACAAGACGTTAGCCTCCGAGGAACGTGATTTGATATTCGCATTAACACAATTCCCTGAAACTATAACGTTAGCCGCCAGTGGTTATAGCCCGGCTATTATCGCTAACTATGTTTACGAGGTAGCTAAATCTTTTAATAAATTTTACCACGAAAAGTCAATTTTGCAGGCAGAGGATGAGGTAACGAAACAATTCCGCTTGCAGCTCGCGGCTGCATCGGCAAAGGTGATCAGGAAATCGATGGGGTTGTTGGGTATTGAAGTGCCGGAGAGGATGTAGTTTGCAGTTATTAGTTAGCAGTTTGCAGTGATTTTTCTTTAACTGCAAACTGTTAACTAATAATATTAATTGACGAATTTTCAACTGCTAACTGCACACTGAAAACTGCCAACTGATTCTATCTCGACCAATGCCCTCTATGCCATGCATAACCACGGGGGCCATGATACCAGCTACCACGAACATAAGTACGACCGGCACGAGCCCTTGCCCAGTAACCGTGATTACGAACATATCTTCCTCCGCTCCATACCCAGTCACCTTCTATCCATATCGCACCCGGATAAGGGGCAACTGGCCTTTCATAAACAACTTCAGCCGGTTGATCGGTCACATAATATTCACCTGCGCATGATGATAGGAATAGGGAAGCTCCTAAAGCAGCGACCATTCCTAATTTTGATAATGTTTTCATCTGTATATGTTTTTATAAGTATTGACTTATTGACAAACAAATACAGAAATGGTTTAATTTTCTTTAGCGTTTGAACTTATCAGATACGATAAGCTCTTTATTTCCAGGGGTATATTTATAAAAACCAGTTCCTGATTTTATACCTAAATGCCCGGCCGCAACCATATTGACCAATAAGGGGCATGGTGCATATTTGGGGTTTCCAAAGCCATCATGTAATACCTTTAAAATGGCGAGGCAAACATCGAGCCCAATAAAATCAGCCAACTGTAACGGCCCCATTGGGTGCGCCATGCCTAATTTCATTACGGTATCAATTTCTTCAACTCCGGCTACACTTTCAAATAAAGTATAAACGGCCTCGTTGATCATCGGCATTAAAATCCGGTTGGCTACAAAACCCGGGTAATCATTTACTTCAACAGGGTCTTTTCCCAATTTACGGGATAATTCCATTATTGTTTTGGTGACCTCATCGCTGGTTGCATAGCCGCGTATTACTTCCACCAGTTTCATTAGCGGTACCGGGTTCATAAAGTGCATCCCTATCACATTTGCCGGGTTTTTTGTTGCTGACGCGATCTGCGTAATGGAGATAGATGAAGTATTGGATGCGAGTATTACATCTGCTTTGCAAATTTCACTTAATTGTTTAAACAGGTTGAGTTTGATCTCCCGGTTTTCGGTTGCAGCCTCAACAACCAGATCGGCATTGGCTGCGCCTTCTTTCAGATCTGTATAGGTTGAAATATTAGCGAGGGTAGTTGTTTTAACATTTTCGTCAATTGCACCCTTTTTGATCTGCCTGTCGAGGTTATTGGTGATGGTTTGAATAGCTTTAGTCAGCGATTGGGCATGGATATCAACCAGTGATACTTTAAAACCATTTTGTGCGAAAGTATGGGCGATGCCATTGCCCATTGTGCCGGAACCTATAACAGTAATATTCTTCATAAAAGCGGGTGTTTATAATTGATTATGCTAAGGTGAGGCAAATTCTTTATTTGGCAAAATTCGATTTAGAGGTTGATAAAATTACCTGCCTCTGCTATGCTTTTTTTATCGACTATACTGATCTCTGGCAGATGCCCTAAAGATTCAACGCCTGAGTATTCCAAAATAAAATCTGTTGAATAGCTATCCTTCACCCCATTAAAAATGATTCCTTTAACCGGGATACCATATTGTTTTAATGCATAAACCGATAGAAGTGTATGATTAATACTTCCCAAATAGTTTTGGCTAATCAAAATCACTTCCGCATTTAGTTGCTTAATAAGGTCGATCATTAAAAACTGGTTGTTTAAAGGAACCATCAGTCCGCCCGCGCCCTCAATAATTAAGGTATTGTTTGTTTCGGGGAGAGCGAATTTTCCGGGATCGATCATAATGCCATCAATCGCCGCTGATTTATGCGGAGAAAAGGGCTGGGTAAGCCGGTAAGTTTCGGGGTGGATAACAGATTCAGTATTTGAGATTAAGTTTTTTATAGATAGAGAATCACTATTATCCAGATCGCCAGACTGAACCGGTTTCCAGTAATCAGCTTTCAGTTTTTCTATTAATATAGCCGATACGAGGGTTTTACCGATCCCTGTTCCAATACCGGTTACAAACAAGTGCCTTTTATTAGTCATTGATCAAATTGTTTATAGTATCAGCAAGCAAGATCAGCTCGTTAGTGGTATTGAACGAATGCAGACATATCCTTAATCGCTCAGTACCTTTGGGTACTGTGGGGCTCAAAATTGGTCGTACATCCAGCCCCGCATTTTGCAGTTGCTGAGCCATCTGTTTTGCATTTTCATTGCTACCAACAACAAGGCATTGTATTATGCTGTCACTTGGTAACAAATGGTAGCCTGGACCTGTTTTTATTTGTTGCTTAAAAAGATGGATATTACTTTGAAGCTTTTGAATCTCACCTTCAGATTTAGGCAATAGCTTATAAGCCATTTTTATGGAGGCAATTTGATGAAATGAAGATGCGGTTGTGTAAATAAATGATCTTGAAAAATTGATTAGGTATTCACGCAGCAAATTGCTTCCCAAAATAATAGCGCCGTGGCAGCCTAAGGCTTTTCCGAATGTCACTATCCTTGCGAAAATATTGCTTTCCAACCCCATTTGATTGATTAGCCCTTTACCATATAAACCCACCGCATGGGCCTCGTCAACAATCAGGCTGGCTTTATATTTATCGGTTAGCTCCAATATCTCTTTTATCGGCGGCGTATCACCATCCATTGAGTAAACACTTTCGATCACTACATAGCAATTTCCGCTGGCATGTTTTAATTTCTCTTCCAGGCTTTGAAGGTCATTATGCCTGAATGTATAGCGGTTGGCGTGGCTTAATCTTGCCCCGTCAATAATAGAGGCGTGGATCAGTTCGTCGGTAATGATCGTATCGCCCCGTTGCGGTAAAGCAGAGAATAAACCGAGGTTGGCATCGTAACCGGAATTATAGATCAGTCCGACTTCAGCCTGATGAAAATCTGCGATATCTTGCTCCAGGCTCTCTGTATAAGCTGAATTACCCGACAGCAGCCTTGAACCGGTAGAACCATTCAACGCATGCTTGTTAGCAATAACTTCCTCTTCGATCCATTTTTTTAAAACGGGTGAACGGGCAAACCCGAGATAGTCATTCGAACAAAAATCAATCAAAGCACTTTCGGGTTTTAATTTCCTGTAAGTACCATTTGATAGTCTTTCGTCGAGTTTTGCTTTAATAAATTCCTCTGCAGGGTTCAATGGTTATGAATTTTGTGCTAAAATAAAGAAAGCCCCCCGATTTACCGGGAGGCTTTCTTTATAAAAATGATTTTGTACGGGGATTAATTATTACCGCCGCCTTGCTGCATCCTCGCGCGCATTTCGTCCATCATTTTTTTGTAGGCAACTTTTTGCTCATCGGTAAGTACACCCATAACTTTTTCATTAGTTGCCTGCATTATTGGCCGCATAGCTTCCCTATCGCCGCCTGCATTTCTTATACTATCTCTTTTTACTGCAGATTCTTTATAGATCGCCAGAATTTTAGTTGACTGATCATCAGTCAATTTTAAATTGGTTTTCATTGCAGCAACCCTATCCTCAGGGCTCATTCTACCGCCACCTTGTGCACGGCTCACCGCTGTAATCCCAAGCAGGAAACAGCACATCAACAAAAATTTCTTCATCATTTTTTTAGTTTTTAGTATTGATCTTTTGATAAAGTTATCAGCAATTAGTTTAATAACTCTCTTGTAACTTAATTGTTGCCTAATAATTGTGATTTAGTCACCGGTATGTTAGCAAAGTATAAAACAAAAAAACCGGTCTATAGACCGGTTTAATTTATATCTCTTATAAAGTATTGTTAGTTGTTGCTTTGCAGTTTAGAAATAGAACGCTGCATTTGCGCCATCATGGTAGTTAAACTTTCCATAGTAGGCTCTGGGGTTGGCAGAGGCATATGGGTAGAGATATATGCTTTTGCTTTCCACATTTCTAAAATATCCTCGCCGCCAATTTCGTAAGGCTCATAAACCGGGTTATCAGATACCAACTTCAATTTTTTCTGATCCTTGAATTTGCCGGTAACCCTTTTATATACTACGCCCTCGGTTTTTGAAACGACCACGTAAGTATCCCCCGATTTAAGGTTCCCCCAGTTTTCTAAGTACTCACCAATGATGATGGTTCCCGATACCAGTGGCAGCATAGAATCGCCCTTTATTTCAAATGCACGATAAGTACCTTGTTTAAACATAGGTAAATAAAATTTGGGCAAAGCCGCCACATATTCCGGATCGGCATAACCATTCAAATAACCGGCGCTTGCTTTTAACGGCACCAGTTCAATGTTTTCGTTATCATCCTTATCAACTGATATACTCAGTATGCGCAGGTTAGCCGGATCACCTTTGGGTTTTGGCGCCCATTTCTCATCGATTACCTCATTAATAAAATCATCTACCGTTACTTCGAAAAATGATGCTATCGTTTTTAGTAATTCATACTTTGGTTCAGCTCTTTCTTCCTCGTAAGCGCCCACCAACGACCTTTTTATACCTACCTGATCAGCAAATTGCTGCTGTGTTAAACCCTTCTTTTTCCTAAAGAATTTAATATTTGACGAAATTATTGACATAAAATTTGCATTTGCTAAAAATATTAGTAACTTTATGCTCATAAAATTAGTAATTATTTTTTAACCAGCAAATTTTTTTATCATGAAACGCTTTATTTATATCATAACTGACCGAAACAGGAACAATTTACACGTAGGATTATGCTCTGACCTGGTTAAAACGCTACAGTTTTATCACCAAATGCCGACCTTATTTTTTGACAGCGCGCAACAATTGAACCGCCTTGTTTATTTTGAAGAGATCAATACCGAGGAACAAGCGATGGACCGTTTTAAATTTATGAGCACTTTTACCAGGCCCCAAAAAGAAAAAATGATCAGATCTGTTAACCCGAATTGGGTAGACCTGACCATTGGATTAAATCATGAGAACAGTATGCGCCCGAGGCCGATGATACGTCCTTCTATCAGCGCTGCCCGTAGACTGGTTACTTTTTAATAAATTTAAGTGCACCCGAGTTCATGCAATAGCGTTTACCACCGCGGTCGGCAGGGCCGTCATCAAAAACGTGGCCCAGATGTAAGCCTGTACTTTTTTCGATCACTTCATCGCGGGTCATACCCAGGCTATTGTCTGTAACGATCTTGATCTTAGATGGATCAACGGATTTTACGAAGCTTGGCCAGCCTGTGTGACTGTCGTATTTATCATCTGAGCTAAATAAAACTTCGCCTGTGGCCGCGCTTACATAAACACCTTTTTCATGGTTGTTCCAGTAAGCATTTTTATACGGAGGCTCCGTGCCGCTTTCCACCATTATCTCGTACTGGTCTGGTGTCAGGATCTTTTTCCACTCTGAAGCGGGTTTGCTTAATTTTCTTGCGGCCTGGGCATTGCTGCTTTGGGTACTCAACGCTATCATGCCAAAGGCTACGGCTAATAATAATACTATCTTTTTCATTTTAAGAATTGATTTATAGCAGAATTACGTAATGAGTTTTGATATGGTTTGCGCTGTATTGCGTTATGACATTATTTTGATTTTGAGATCAAAACAGCAGTAACTATATGCAATACGCCATTGTTTTGTTTTATATCGAATTGACTGATCACACTTTGTCCGCCATTTTCATCTGTTAAAACAATATTCCTGTTTTCATTTACCCGGGCCGTTAATATGCCGCCTGATAGCGTGGTAAGGGTTGCCAGGCCATTACTGGCTTTTATTTGCTTAGCTATATCCTTTGAACTGATCATTCCGGCTACACAATGATATTTGATCAGGCTTTCTAATTCCTTTTTATGTGCCGGTTGTAATAATGAATCCAACTTACCTGTCGTGAGTTTTTCAAATGCCTTGTTTGTGGGTGCAAAAACGGTGACAGGGGAATTGCCATCGAATAAATGTGTTAAAGAATCAGCTTTTATTGCCTTAACCAATATGGAAAATTCATTTGATGATGAAAGGTTCTCCATTAAACTTTTGAAGGAAGACATTGCTGCACCGCCAACAAATTTTACTTTGACCGACCTACCTGTATCGGCATTTTGTGCAAATACGAATAGGCTATTGAAAAGCATTAAGCAGATCAGGATCGTTTTCTTCATCAACATCAATTTTACCAACCCGGGGTAAATCCTAAGCCAAACACCGGTTTGCCAATATCTGTACGGTTAAATGGCCATGCCAGGTAAGGTTCCAACACAAAATAGCCAAAGATGTTTACCCTTAATGATACGCCCGCGCTCAGTGCCGGCACGCGTTGGTTGGGATTATATACCGGCGATTCCAGTTGTTTGCCGTTTTTATCCAAAACCGGGTTGCCGTTAACATCTACAACCGGTGTATAACCTGTCAGGTCGGGGCTTGACTGGAATTTTATCTGGTCGCCCTGGCTCCACGCTAAGCCTGCATCAAAAAATAAGTTAAGCTCCGAGAAAAAGAATTTAGATTTAAACTGTGAAAGTTTTTCGGGTCCTGTAAACGGCAGCCGCACCTCAAAATTAGCAACCGCCAAGCTATTACCCGACAGATCGTTAATGCTGAAACCATTTGTAGGGGTTTTGTTATTAGCGCCATAAAACGTTTGCGCCTCATAACCCCGTATATAAAAAGGGTAACCTACATATAAAGGATATATGCCATTCAATGATCCAAAGCGCCCATATCCCATTAACCTGGCTGCAAATGTTACCGGGGCAACACGTACATATTCCCTAAGGTCAATGGTTGGTGCAAAAAACCGGTAGGTGCCGAAATCATATTCCGCTTCCAGCCGGTAACGGAAACCATTTAGCGGAGAGGCTACCCCAAAATAGGAGTTATCGCCTATCAAAGAAGCATTTACCTGGAAAAGATAAAAAGGGTTTAATACATTACCCGCATTTAAAGGGTCATTATTATATGCTGAATTAGAAATATGCTGATTATTAACATTGCCCAAAAACATGCCGGATGTATCATAAAAAGTACTATATCTGTTAACCCGGTAATAATAATGGGAAATACCTGTTCCGAATTCAACCCTGGTAACCTTTGAGATTGGGTAAGAGGTAAAAACATTGGCCTGATCTTCAAATATGCGGATTATATCCGTTCTTTGTTCGTAAGCCGGAACTGTAGTTGTACTGTTTTTTTGATATGTTGTTGGTATTACATTATAATTTGCAAACTGGAGCGGTATGTGCGACGCGCCGACACCAAAATTCCAACGCCCGGTTTGTTTTATATAGATAAACTGGGCCCCAATATCATATACCTCTCCGTTCACAGCTGCGCCTGCATAAATTTGGTTGCGTCCCAAAATATCGCTGAACACGCCTTGTACACCACTTGATAAACCTGCGCCATACTGGCTTACCGATGCACCAACACCGCTGCTGGCCAGATAATCCAACTTGAACATGGGTTTGTAGGGGACGGATTTGATCGAATCTGTCGGTATCTTTTTATAGGCCAGGAAATTGTTCAGGTTGGAGTTGATCAGATCGACACCCACCGAACCAAAAGGTGGGAGCATGGCTGCATCAAAGTTTAATTCCTGGCTATTAACTGTTTTTGGCTTAAAATCGGATGCTTTGGCATTGTATAAAAAGTACTTCTGGGCGAAATAGTACGAGTAAACGATATCATCATTATTAGAGATACTTATAGCCGGAGAGAATTCCGTAATACCGCTGATACCGGTGAACAGATCGGTCATTTGCTCTACTTTACCATCACTTAAAGTATACCTGTACATATTGCGGAATCCGTCCCTGTTGGAGAGGAAATAAACCTGTTTCCCATCAGCGGAGTATTGAGGATCTAAATTATTTGCTCCGTTAAACACGTTGATATCCGTTACCTTGCCTGTTGCGATATCTAATTCGGCCAGGTTAAAAGTGATATCCTGAGATAATGATTTATCATAAGTGGTCCTGTCGCTCGAGAAAATGATCTTTTTGCCGTCCCTTGAAAAGCTAGGCTGATAGTCGGTATATTTATCATTGGTCAGCTGCCTTACCTTTTTGGTATCGAAACTATATAGGTATAAGTCTCCCTGACCGTCAGATAAGCCTTGAAAAACCATATCATTACCATTTGGCGACCAGCTCAGGTTGCTGAACTGCTCGGCTTTGCCCATCGCAATATCATCAATTACATTGCCGCTGGGCACATCAACAACCAACATGCGGTTACGCCCGTGGCTGAAAATGCTGAAAGCAAACTTCTTACTATCCGGCGACCATGCACCGGCAGATTCTATAAAATTAAACTCGTCGATATGGGTGTTAGATACCTTACTCGTGAGTTTGGTGATGATGCGCCCCGTTCGCGCGTCAGCTAAAAAAAGATCAATAGTAAAGAGGCTTTTTTCTGACAAAAATGCCAGGTATTTTCCGTCAGGGCTTACGGCAGGGGCCACATTTAATTCACCTGAGTTTTTGTTGTCGATCACTTTTGTACCGACAGGTTTTTGAAGCGTATCTTTCAACAGCGGCTTGTAGGCTGCCTCGATAGAGCTTTTCCACAAATTCGACATGGTTTTATCGTCATAACCAAACGTCCGTCTTATGCCGTACTCCAATCCAAAACGCGCCGTGTTTTTGAAGAACGGAACGATGATGGTATCACCATAAGTTGAACCGATGAATGACCAGATCGCCTCACCATAACGATAAGGGAAATATTTGTTTGTTTCTGTGAGGTCCCTTATGGTTGGGATGTTTTTATTCAGATAGGCATCCCTTATCCACATGGCAGTATAGGCATCCTTTTTCCCTATAGAAAGGTATTCGGCCATGCCTTCGATCATCCATAGGGGCAGGTTATTGATATTCTCAAAACTGGTAGAATCGCCACCTAAAAGGGTATGGTACTGAAAAGCGTGCACCAACTCATGCCCGATCACATGTCTGGTCATTTGATTGGTTTCCATTATGGGCATTACCACCCTGTTTTTCAAACCCTCGGTAACACCACCAGTACCCACGCCAATCTCGCCATCTATGGCTGTAGTTTGTTCAAAGTCGGGATGATCAGCATAAAGGATAATAGGGTTTGCTTTCCTGAACGTATCCCTGAAAACCTGTTGATGAATAGTGTACCAAAGCTCACTTTCCTGTGCAAAACGCTTGATCGTACTGTCATTCTTAAGGTAATAATAGATCTCGAAATGCGGGGTTTTATAAACCTTGAATTTAAGGTTCTTGTACCTCACTTTATTTTGCCCGAAATACTGCGCATTAGCGTTCAAGCTAAAAAACAGGGGGCCAATAAGGCAAAATAAGATAACCGAATATTTTTTGACTGTGGTAAGGGAGGGGCGATATTTATTCATAGTCTGTTTATAATGAATACGTACTATTGTGGTTCAGCGTTGACGAATCGCTGAATTTATTATTACACAGGAAATATAACTCTTCGAATCCAAAGAAAATTACCGGTAATCAAAATCTAATATCCTCATTATGTTGATATTATTTATTCTGACCGGGCGGCTTATTTTCAGGGTTTACTTCTTCTGTAGCCGGCTTAACAGCCTTTGCTGTATCAATAAAGTCATCCAGGCTATCAACCGCGGTGGTGTCAGCCAACCTCGGCGAAGGGCAGTCATACTCTTTTGTGATCTTTACCCAGGGCTTTGGAAATGGTCCATAGGTGTATCCTGATTTTGGATCGGCATAAACCTTTTCCATAAACCGGGCAAAAATCGGCAGGGCTGTGTGTGAGCCTTCACCGGTTTCTGAATTGGTAAAATGCACACTACGGTCGTCATCGCCAACCCAAACACCGGTTACCAGGTCTTTTGTTATGCCCATATACCAGCCATCCACGTATTTTGATGATGTGCCGGTTTTACCGCCGATTTGGTTACTTTCTTTTTTCCATAGGCCGGGGTATTCCCACAAAGCTTGTGATGTGCCGCCCGGTTCTTCCATACCGCCTCTAAACATATATAACATCAGCCAGGCTGTTTCCTCGCTCAATACCTTCTCAGATTTAGAGGTAAACTCGGCTATTACGTCATTATCCTGATCGGTAATTTTGGTAACAAGAATAGGATCAACACGATTACCTTTATTTAAGAAGGTGCTGTAGGCCCTTACCATTTCATATACGGATACATCGTTGGTACCTAACGAAACCGATGGAACGGACTTTAAATGGCTTTCGATACCGCATTTATGGGCATAATCCACTACTTTATCCCAGCCTACCTTTTCGGTTACCTGTGCAGTGATGGAATTTACTGATTTACCCATAGCCCAGCGCAATGACATCTCCTGGTAGGTAAAATGAAAATCGGCATTTTGCGGTGCCCAAACATCAGGCTTGCCATTATCCACAAAATTAATGGATACAGGTTTGTCGGTAAATTTATCGCAAGGGGTGAAGCCGTTATCCAGCGCCGTTACATAAGCAAACGGTTTAAAGGTTGAACCTGCCTGGCGTTTGGATTGGTTTACGTGGTCGTAATTAAAATACCTGTGATCGATACCACCAACCCAAACTTTGATCTTCCCGGTGGAAGGTTCAAGGGTCATCATGCCGGTGTTGAGCAATTTAGCATAGTATTTAATAGAATCGATAGTGGAGAATGTAGTGTCCCTTTCGCCATTCCATGAGAATACTTTCATCTGTTTTTTCTTCTCAAAATAGGGTTTGATCAGGGTGCTATCGCCATGATATTTTCTATCTAGCAGTTTATAAATGGGCAGGCGTTGCTCATTCTTCAGCACAAAATCAGTGATGATGTTTCCATCCAGATCACGCCATGGCACCTTATTACCCCAAAGATTATAGAAGCGTTTTTGGAGCATTTTCATTTTTTCGGCCACGGCTTCTTCAGCATATTGCTGTAAGCGCGAATCAATGGTGGTGTAGATCTTTAAACCATCAGAGTATAAGTCGTAATGATTTTTTTTGCACCATTTATCCAGCCATTTTTCTACCGCGCGACGAATGTAGGAGTCACCTTGTGATTCATCTTCCACGTAACTCAAGTCAAGATCAAGCGCCTGTGCGGTATCAGCGGCGAATTCTGCTTTGGTGATGTAATTATATTTTTCCATTTGCCCCAGCACTGTATTACGTCTAACCGTACTTTTATCGGGGTTTTTGATCGGGTTGTAGGTGGATGTTGCCTTCAGCATACCGATCAGCATAGCGGCCTGTGATTGACTGATCTTATCAGGTGTTTTATCAAAATATTTTAGCGAGGCCGCCTTTATGCCAAAAGTGTTATTACCAAATGGCACTGTGTTGAAATAAAGGGTGAGTATGTCATTCTTGCTGTACACACGCTCTATCTGGAAGGCTGTAAACCACTCTTTTACCTTGGAAACTACGGTACGTATGATAGGAACATGTTTGATATACCCCTGTGATTTCCTTTTACGGGTTTCAAACAAATTTTTGGCTAATTGTTGGGTGATTGTACTGCCGCCACGCTTGTCACCTTTGGCAGTTGAGAGCATGCTGCTGAAAAAGGAGTAAAAATCGACACCGTTATGCTGATAAAAACGAACGTCCTCGGTGGCTACCAGGGCATTTACCAGGTTGGGCGAAATGCTTTTAAACTCAACAGGGGTGCGATTTTCCTTCGAATATCGCCCTATCAGTTTGCCGTCGGAATAATAAACTTCTGACGAGACCGACATTTCCGGGTTTTTAATATCCTGAATACTAGGGGAGTACCCAAACAGCCACAAAAAGTTGATCTCTATAGCACAGAAAAAGATAATTATAAAGTAGATGAATATAACAAAATATCGAAGAAACCTGTTTTTAATACGACGGAACATAGGGTAAAGATGTAAAATTATGGCTCTAAATCATAGCCGGAACGACAAATATAAAAAACGCAATTATAACAGGTAAATTATAACTTCGTATAGACGCAAAATTTTAGTTACTACATTTCATTAACATGAAACACCTGGCAGACAAATTTAAAATATCAGACGGAAAAAAATTCTCGCTGAAAGGTTTTGATACCGGCGATACTGCTGACTATAAGAAAGAAGATGCTGCTATTGTTTTAGAAGAACTGATCAAAAAAACTGTTGCAACACAAGACGAACTATATGCGGCCAGGCAATATTCGCTGCTTATAATTTTCCAAGCGATGGATGCGGCAGGGAAGGATAGCGCTATTTCGCATACCATGTCGGGCCTTAATCCACAGGGGTGCCAGGTTTTCAGCTTTAAACAACCCAGCACTGAGGAATATGAACACGATTTTTTATGGCGGCACTACAAGGCCTTGCCCGAGAGCGGTCGCATTGGTATCCATAACCGCTCGCACTATGAGAATGTGCTGATCACTAAAGTGCACCCTGAATTGCTGCTAAAAGAAAACCTGCCAGGTATGGATAGCCTGAAAAAACTGGGCAAGGATTTTTGGGAACATCGTTATCACAGCATCCGGGAGTTTGAAAAACATCTGCACCGGAACGGAACAGTAATCATTAAATTTTTCCTTCATGTTTCAAAAGACGAGCAAAAAGAACGCTTTTTAAAACGCATAGATGACCCTTCCAAAAACTGGAAATTCTCAGAAACCGACGTTATAGAAAGAGGGTACTGGAATGATTACATGAAAGCTTATGAAAAAGCCATCCAGGAAACCGCTACGCCCGAAAACCCCTGGTATGTGATACCCGCTGATAAAAAATGGTTCACCCGGATTGCTATCTCCAGCATCATTCTCGAAACGATCAAAGATCTGAAGTTAAAATACCCCGTACTGCAAAAAGCGGAAAGAGATAAATTGCAGGAGATCAAAAAAACATTGGAAAAGGAGTAGAGACGCAATACATTGCGTTTCTACATAATCAAATCCCTGAGAATATTGTTTGCGCTTTTTCGCCAATCAATGGGATTGGTTTTTCCTGCCCGTTAATAGCACCGATAAAGCCGATGATCCATAAAATGAAAAAGCCTATTTGTAATATTCTGTCCAGGAAAATAATTGAAAACCATCCGGTAGTTAACCCCGATGAAAAAAATATCGCTGTAAAAATCATACCCAGTAGCCAATAAGCTACCATTGAAACAATGTGGAACAGCAAGGTTTGTCGTAACTGGTAACTTCCTAATGCTGTTTTATTGTTTTGATGAATTGCAAAATAGGCAATAAGCCAGCCAACGATCGTAATGTAGCTAACAATGCCTGCTGTTTTTCCGTTATCGCTTGTGCCGGGAAAATTGTTGTTTGGTTCCATTTGATAATTAGTTATTTAGGTGGTTTGGTTTAGTAAATATATAACTAAATAAAACTAATTATCTAATGGTCATATAATTATTCTATCGTTATCTCATCAGCAAAAATATAAGATGGCTGTCCTTTGCTTTCGTGCCACTCAGGCAGGGGGCCATATTGTTTGGCGATCAGCTTGATGTATCTTGTTTTTAAATTAAGATTGGCAGAAAAGCTCTGCAATTGCACATTGGTATCCTTAATATCTACTTTGGTATTTACCGTAGCTGCCAGCGTATAGTTTTTACCATCATCTGATACCCAATATTCCACCTGTTTAGGGAATACGATCCATGAACGGCTATCCTGCAAAGTGCCAAGGCTTGCCGATTTTATAGTCTTTACCTGGCCCATATCGATCACTGCTTCCAGGTCGTTGCCCTGGTAACCTTGCCAATGACCCAGGCGCCAGTTAGTAGTTCCTCGTAGGCCGTCTATCAAACTTTCATCACCCTGGGCAGGGTAGTTGGGCAGGTATTTGGTTAATAATGTCAGCCTGATATCATCCCTTATTTTGGTGAAAGTGCCTTCATCAACAAAGCTTGATTTCCCATCCTTTACAGCGATTGCTTTTACTGTAGTGTTGGATGATATGGTAACCGGCTTACTATAAAGTGCCGAACTTGTATTAGGAACCGAATCATCTAATGTGTAATAGATCTTCGCGTCTTTATCAGTGCATTTAATTTCGAGATCAAAAGGCTTTTTGAAGGTTGGGGAAGGGGCTATAATGTAAGGATTAGAAACAATCAGCTTATCTGTAATACTTGATACAGGTTTCTCCAGTGTTTGCACAAATAGTTTATTAGCAAGACGGCCAGTATATACGTCCAGATCACCGCCATTGGCTATCTCTCCATTATCAAGGTAAAGTTTGTTATAAGGCTTTTTGTTCAGCACCATGCCCTGCAGGTAAATATTCTGCATACTGACTCCAGAGCCTGAATTGGTAATGGTGAATTTTTTGCCATTTTCCAGGTTGATCACCGCTTTATCAAAAGCTGGTAACCCAATTTGATACCGCGTTTGTCCAGGATTGGTGGTATAGATTCCTAATGAACTCATCACGTACCAGGCCGACATTTGCCCGCAATCCTCATTACCTGATAAACCATCCGGCAGGTTGCTATATTCTTCTTTTAATATCCTGTTGATATACAACTGGGTCTTATCGGGCGAGTTGGTGTAATTATATAAATAGGCCATGTGATGGCTTGGCTCATTGCCATGCGCGTATTGCCCGATCAAACCACTTACATCCGGTTGATCGCGTCCGCTTAATTTAGAATCGGTGGTGAACAGCTCATCCAGCTTTGCCTCAAATTTATCCCTGCCACCCATCCGGCTGATGAGGCCATCCACATCCTGTGGAACGAGGAACGAGTATTGCCAGGAGTTACCTTCGGTGTAATTATTGTTGACATCGGTAGGGTCAAATGGCGCATACCAGCCGCCGTCAACCCGTGCCTGCATAAAGCTGTTCTGATCGTTATAAACGTTTTTCCAGTATTGGGCACGTTTGATAAATTCGGCGTAATCCTGTGGTTTGTTCATCATTTTGGCCATTTGGGCAATGCACCAATCGTCATAAGCATACTCCAGGGTCTTTGAAACGGATTCATGTTCGTCATCAGCAAGCACCGCGCCGTTTTTACGGTAGCTGTCCAACCCATATTGATTACGGTTTACGGCTGCCTTCATAGCGGTCAGCGCTTCTTCCGCGTTAAAATCCCGGATACCCTTGGCATAAGCATCTACAATAACCGGTATGGAATGATCGCCAATCATACAATAAGTTTCGCTTGAGCCCAGCGGCCATATCGGTAATAGGCCACCCTGCTCATACATCGCCAAAAAGGTTTTTATAAAATCGAGTATACGTTTGCGGTTAATGATGGTAAACAAAGGGTCTTCGGCACGGAATGTATCCCATAGAGAGAACACAGTGTAATAGTCAAAACCCACTGCTGTATGTATCTTTTGATCCAGGCCACGGTATTGACCGTCCACATCGTTATAAACATTGGGGGCAAGCATAGCATGGTATAGTGCAGTATAAAATATGGTTTGCTTTATTTTTGCATGATCGATAGCAGGCTGTTTTTTCTGCGGCGCCCTGGTGGCATTGGGGTTATTACCGTTTTGAGATGGATTGTTTTGTGTTACAGCCTGCGAAGCAGGAGGCGCGCCGCCTTCAATCTGTATTTTGTTTAACTCATTGTTCCAATCGGTTTTGGCATCCTTTATTACTTTTTTAAAGTCGAAATCGGGCACTTCGGTATCCAGGTTCTTTAAAGCGCCTTCGGCACTAACAGATGAAATACCCACTTTTGATATCACCTCGCCGGGATTATCAAATTGCAGGTACATTTTTATGTTTTTCCCCTGAACTTTGGTTTGACCCTGCTGCAACTGATCGTTTGAGGCTATGCCGTAGCTTTTGAATGGCTTGGAAAATTTAGCATAAAAATATACATACTGGTCACTGGCCCATGACCTGGAACGGCGAAAGCCGCGTATCTCGTGGTCGTTAACCATCTCGATCCATGAATCGAGCACTTCATCGCGGTGCTGCAGGTCAATTATGATGTTGGCTTGTGAGGAGGATGGATATTCGTAACGATGTACGCCCACACGTTTGGTCGCCGTTAGCTCAACACCGATGTTATATTTGTCCAATTTTGTTTTATAATAGCCGGGCGATGCTACCTCATTCTTCTTTTTAAAACCTGATCGGTAATCTGTGTTTTTAAATTGAGGTTCGCCGGTTGTGGGCATAAACAACACATCGCAGTAATCGGGGATACCTGTCCCGCTTAAATGGGTATGCGAAAAGCCATAAACTACCGTATCGGTAAAATAATATCCCGAACAACCATCCCAGCCTTCCAAACGGGTATCAGGGCTTAATTGCACCATACCAAATGGCACTACAGCGCCAGGGTAGGTGTGCCCATGACCGCCTGTGCCGATAAAAACATCCACCAGTGGGGTATAATCGTTTTTCTTTTTTTGGGAGGATGCTGTTAATGCAAACGTTAAAATAGAAAGCAGGGGTAGGATAGAGCGAAAAGTAAGCCTCATCGGGGTAGCTAATTATTGAGTTATTGATTGAATTACAAAAGTAAAAAAGAATGTCATTTTTTTTATGAGCGAGAATCTTAAAGTGGGCTGTCATGCTGAGGCTCGCGAAGCATGTGCGGTAAGGCCAGCCCACCATGCTTCGCGAGCCTCAGCATGACACCCTTTTCTATGTTGGGATTTACTCCTTTATCCTAAAAACATCCGCATCCTTCAAGAAAGGCATGGCGCGGCGTGTTTTTTCCACTTCATCATGGATAATAGAGAAAGTATATACATCTTCCTCATCGCGCTTGTAGTAAACTACATTGCCATTTGGACTTATGCAGGTAGAATCGCCAGAATGATATATCTCGTTACCATCATGGCCCACCCGGTTGAGGCCGATCACATAGGCCTGGTTTTCTACCGCGCGTGCAGGTATTAGTGTGCGCCAATGCAGGGCACGGCGCTCTGGCCAGTTGGCTATAATAATCAACAGATCGTAAGCTTCATTCACATTACGCAGCCATACCGGGAAACGGAGATCGTAACAGATCACCGGGCATATTTTCCAGCCCTTTAGTTCAACAATTAGTTTTTTGGTACCGGCAGTATAGGTCAGGTTTTCTTTCGCCAGGCCAAACAGGTGCTTTTTATCATAACACTCATAAGTGCCATCTGGGCGCATCCATATCAGCCGGTTATAAAATTTTTCATTTTCGGTGACAATCAAACTACCTGTAACTACGCAGCTATATTCCTTTGCCATTTTTTGCATCCATTGCATGGTTTTCCCAAGCATTGGCTCTGCCAGTTTCGCGGCGTTCATGGTGAAACCTGTATTAAACATCTCGGGCAATATGATCAGGTCGGTTTTCTCGCGTATGGAGGATAATCTCAGCGATATATTTTGTAGGTTTTTATCAATGTTTTCCCAGAAAAGATATCCCTGGAATAGAGTGATTTTTAGATTATCCATGTGGCAGTATTTTAGCTAATATTTAATTTACACGAAATTTTTACTCAAATTTTAAACTTTAATTAATCTATCAACGGCTTTATCCAGTGTTTCTTGCCTTTTGGCGAAACAAAACCTTAATACATGATGGTCTGTACCCTTATTATAGAAGGCAGAAACCGGTATGGCAGCTACGCCTGCTTCTTTGATCAGCCGTATTACAAAGTCGGCATCCTTTTCGTCTGTGATGTTACTATATCTCACCAATTGAAAGTAAGATCCCGAACAGGGCAATATTTCAAATCTACTGTTTTGCAGCCCTTCGCGGAAATAATCTCTTTTTTCCTGGAAAAAAGAAGCAAGGCCTAAATAATGATCTTCATTCTTTAAATATTCGGCAATGGCAACCTGGATGGGCGTATTTACGCTGAACACCAAAAACTGGTGCACCTTCCTGAATTCCTGCATTAAAAAAGCGGGGGCCATGCAATATCCCACTTTCCATCCTGTGGCATGAAACGGTTTGCCGAATGAAGCTACAATAAAGCTGCGCTTTGCTAATTCGGGATAACGGGCCATGCTGTGATGGGTTGCACCGTCATAGATCAGGTGTTCATATACCTCGTCGCTCAGGATCAAAATATCCTGGTTTTTTACAATGGCACATAATTCTTTGATGTCTTCCTGGTGCAAAATGGTCGCCGTTGGATTATGCGGCGAATTGAGGATGATCATTTTCGTGCGGTTATTGATCAATCTTTTTACCATATCCCAGCGGATGCGGTAATCAGGCGGCTCCAGTTCCAGCGATTTCACCACCCCGCCAGCAATCTTAATAGCAGGGGCATAGCAATCAAAAGCTGGCTCAAATATGATCACCTCATCGTTTGGGTTGATCACCGCGGTGATGGCAGTGTATATAGCCTGTGTCCCTCCAGCAGTGATGGTGATCTCGGTATCAGGATCGTAAACTGCTCCATATAATTTTTCAGTTTTCCGGCTGATCTCTTCGCGCAGCGCCATTACACCTGCCATCGGGGCGTATTGGTTGTGCCCGTTTTTCATAGCCTGGTTAACCAGTTCGATCAATTCGGGCGAGGTATCATAATCAGGGAATCCCTGTGAAAGATTAATAGCGCCCAGTTCATTGGCCAGGGCCGACATCACGGTAAAAATAGTTGTCCCGGCCTGGGGCAGTTTGGATATAACAGGTATCATTGAGGCTAAATTAAGGAATTTTTTTGTTGTGGATTGAAAGTTTAGTTAGTACAGACTTTCGCAGGGCGCGATGAATCTGACTACTAAATTAGCTAAAAAAATTAGTATTCGCAAATAAATTATTTTTTTAAATACCAGATTTAGTATTACTCAAGGTGTTTTGAAGTTGAATCCTGGGGCCCTTTGCTTTGAAATCCTGGTATGATGCCTTGATGTAGCTGATAAGATCATAATCACTCCAACGTCTTATTTGTGCAAGCGAAGGCCAGTAATCGTTCCTGAATTCGTCAAGCTCATTATCAGTAATGGGGGTATTGGCCTTTATGTTTTCATTATTCCATCTTTTTGTTATCTCCAGGCTATTCAGGCTATTATTGGCAAATTTTTTAAACTTTCGCGCTTCTTTTACTTCACTCTTAAAGTTTTCATAAATGAATGTCATGGGTTTAAGGAATAAATAGTAATAATGTGGCGTGCCTGTATAAAAAACACTCTTTTTACGATAGCCATCTTGTGCATCCAGTAAATCTTTTTTAAAAGAATTTTCCCTGATCACCACCTCGTTAAGTTGTATTACAGGTTGCAGAAATATCACCTTATCCTCAAAATTATTCACCACAATCCGTACGTTGTTGTAACCCAAACCAGAAAACCCAAGCGTATCCCCGGGAGCTGCCATGATGTTAAATACACCGTAAATGCTTGTCCTTCTAAGGGCATTTGTTCGTTTATTCACCACATCAATACTACCTAACGGAATATTGGTGCCTTGCTTAAATATAATCCCCTGTTGCAACTTAATACTTTGTGCCCCGGCGTTTGAAAACAGCCAAAGCATAATAACAGAAATGTATATCCACTTATACATAAGAATGAAGTTAGTGAAAAATGCAGGTGATTTTTTAAAGTTTAACTCTTTTTAACTATTTCACAATTGTGATGCCATAACCCACATAAGCGAGAAATTAATTATTCATAATATTTTGATTATTAATTATTTAAGTTATACATTTAACGTAACAAACCAGTTACAAACCTTTAAAATCTCAAAACAATGAAAAAGCTTATTCTGGCTATTTTATTAGCCCTTCCATTTGCGGCCTTGAGCCAAACTTATACCGCCGGGTATTCCTCTAAATTTGCTATGGCTAATTCAAGTTATTCTGATAAAGTACTTACACTTTGGAAGAACTATGAAAATAATACCCTGGATAACAATTTAGATTTAATCTCTGACACGGTAACCATGATTCTTTCCAATGGATCGGTAGTGAAAGGGAAAGCTGAAAACCTAAAAGGTGTAAAAGAATTCAGGGGTTCTATAAAAGATTATAAAGTTACGGTAGAAGCATGGATGAGCATAAAAAGTTTAGACAAGGGTGAAAATATTGTTCTTGTTTGGGGAGATGAGAGTTTTACTGATAAGGATGGAAAAAAGGTACAACAACGTCAGCATGAAGTTTGGGTATTCAATAAAGACGGAAAAATTTCTCTTATGATGCAGTATGCAGGTGGGGGCGGAATGTAATCCCTTTAATGTGATATTTAAAAGGCTGCTGATGGGTGGCCTTTTTTGTTTTATCAAAAGCTTGTAAAAGTTTCACCTTTTGCCTTTCTCCTTTCACCTTTCAGCCTCTTTATTTAACTTAGCCTGATGAAGCTTCAAAAATTCCTGCCTTTCATTTTTATCGTTATCCTTTTTGTATCCTGCAGTTCTGAAAAAAGCAAAGTCCCTGTTGTGGGTTTTGTGGACGCTTTTGAGGATGCCACCATATCGCAGGCCCGCACGGGTTTTACTGATGCGTTAAAGAAAAATGGTTTTAGCGAGGATCAGAAAAATATCAAAATAGAATACCGCAACGCGCAGGGGGATATCCCGACCTTAACCCAGATCGTTAATTATTTTGTTTCAGAAAAGGTTGATCTGTTGGCTACCTGCACCACATTATCTACTGTGACCGCTATCCAAAAAACCAAAACCATTCCCATCTTCGCGATGGTATCGCCAACACCGGCAAGGATGAATGTGATCAGCGCGACAGGTGTGGCCCCGGCTAATTTATTCGGCGCGGTGGAAGAACTGGCTTATATCGATACCTCATTTTCCATCATCCCTAAACTGCTGAAGCCCAAAGGGGCGAAGCTGGTGATCGGGATGATCTATAACCAATCCGAGCCGCAATCAGCCGATGCGATGAACAAGATCAAATCATTAGCAGATCAATTGAATATTACTTTGGTGGCCTTACCCTTAAATTCATCCGCGGATGCATTGCTGGTTACCAAATCCTTGTTAAACAACCATATCGATGCTTTTTTTGCCAACCCGGATAATACGGTGTTTGCCTCCTTTGAAACCATACTAAAAAGTTGCAACGAGGCCAATGTGCCCATTTTTACCAGCGAGGCAGGTTTGGTGCAACGTGGTGCCGTAGCCGCTTTTGGCGCGGATATTTACCAGTGGGGATACCAGGCGGGGGAGCAGGCTGCGCAATTTTTGAAAACACATAAAACGGATGGACTTAAACCCGAAATGGTGAAAATACGCAGGCGGGTATATAACGTTGCTGCAGCAAAAAAATATCACATCGCCATACCATCAAACTTTGAAGCTGTGAAATAATGGATTATTACCTTACCGCATTATTACAGGGACTTTGCTTTGCAGGTATCGCATTGGGGATATACATCTCCATGAAAATATTTAACATCCCTGATATTACTACGGACGGAAGTTATACTTTGGGGGCTGTGGTCACGGCTAAAATGCTGACGCATGGCCAGCCCGAATATATCATCATACCGGCTGTGATAGCGGCAGGTGCGTTGGCAGGTGCAACAACCGGGTTGATCCATACCAAGTTAAAGATAAACGCCCTGTTAGCCGGTATTTTGGTAATGACGGCGCTTTATTCGGTTAACCTGACGTTGATGGGCCGCTCTAATATTCCGCTTAATAATGTTTCGACCATATTTACGCTGATCAATTTTTCTACTGATCCTAACCATAATACTTTTTGGATACTGCTGGTTTTTGTAGCTGTTGTTACGCTGATCATCGGCTACCTGCTTAAAACTGATTTTGGTATCGCTATGCGGGCGACGGGTAACAGTGAATCCATGATACGTTCCTTAGGGGTAAATACCGACCGGATGAAAATTACTGGCCTGGCGCTGGCTAATGCCTTAACTGCATTGAGTGGTTTCCTCATTACACAAAACCAAAATTTCGCTGACATAAATATGGGTATAGGCATTGTGATAGTAGGGTTGGGGTCAGTAATCATTGCCGAAACATTGATCAACTGGCTTCACATCACATCCGTTTGGTTGAGTTTGGTCTTGGTGCTTTCGGGCGCGGTTATATTTCAATTTGTGTTAGCACTTACATTGAGCATTGGCGTGAATCCCAATCTGTTAAAAATAGTAACGGCCGCATTTGTATTGATCATTGTAGCTGTTCCACGCCTATCATTTAAAAGTTCAGAATGATCGAAATAAAAAAAGTTCATAAAACATTTAACCGGGGCAAGGCTAACCAGGTAGATGCCATTAGGGGAGTGGACCTGACCATCAATGAAAAAGAATTTTTGGTGATCGTAGGCTCAAACGGCTCGGGTAAAACCACTTTGCTCAATTTGGTTGCAGGCAGCGTATTACCGAGTTCCGGATCGATTCGTATCGACGGAAATGAGGTAACCAGGCTGCAAGATTATAACCGCAGCCAATGGATAGCCCGGGTTTTTCAAAATCCATTAAGCGGAACTGCGCCTGATTTGAGCATTTTGGATAATTTCAGGCTGGCAGCAATTCGTACCAAAGCAAAGGGCTTATCTATAGGCGTGAACGATCAGTTTAAAAAACAAGTAAAGGAAAAGATTGCCACCCTGGGCATGGGGCTGGAGAATAAAATAGAACAACCTATGGGGACATTATCAGGTGGACAAAGACAAGCGCTAACCCTGTTAATGAGCGTGATGGATGATTGCAAAGTGTTATTACTTGATGAACCAACAGCTGCTCTTGATCCGCGATCGGCGGAACTGGTGATGCGTACCGCTGATAAACTGATCAAAGATTTTGGGCTGACCGCTATACTGGTGACGCATAATCTAAAAGATGCATTTACTTACGGTAACCGGATTATCCAGATGGCGGAAGGGGAGATCATTGAAGACCTGGATGATAAAAAGAAAACTGCGTTAAAACAAAATGACCTTTTTGATTGGTTTGCATAGATATTGTCTGAATCAGGATTTACAGAATTAATGAATTTGCAGAATAAAAATAAATAGTATGAAAAACGGAAACTTTGAAACTATCCTGGATGCCTATCAACTGGCAGAGGGATCAATTATAAAAGAGAAAGACCAGGAGGAACTTTTTGAACTGGGTGGATATGATGCCGACAAAAAGGGGTATAACGTTTTCCCTTTCGAAGATGGGGTTAGATTGGATGATTTCGATATGATCGTGTCCGAAAGTGAGTTGATGGATAATTACCTGATAGAAACCGAGAAAGGCGAAAATGACCCGACTGATGATCCATTGATATCGGATAGCTTGTAATATAGAGATTTACGAAGTCTTTGAGACTTCGTAAATCTGTTCATTCAAACTACTTTCTGTAGGATATCTTATAGATCGTTCCCCTGCTGTCATCGCTCACATAAATAGAACCATCCGGTCCTTGTGCCAGGCCGCAGGGACGGCGTAATGCGGCTCCGCTGGCTTTTTGTTGAGCGGTACCTGCAAATCCATCTGCAAATACTTCCCATTTACCTGATGGCCTTCCATTTTTAAATGGCTGAAACACTACAAAATAACCTTTTTGTGGTTCGGGTGCCCTGTTCCATGAACCATGGAAAGCAATAAAAGCACCGTTCTTATATTTCGCCGGGAACTGGTTACCGGTATAAAACAATAATCCATTAGGGGCCAGGTGACCGGGATATGCTGCTACAGGATTGATGGCGTTTTGCCCGCCCTCTTTTTTACCATCACCGCCATACTCAGGCATTAATATTTTTTTATGTTGAATTTGATCGTAATACATATAGGGCCAACCGGCGTTGTCGCCCTTTTTGATGGCATACATACATTCGGCAGGTAATTCGGCTGATTGTTTGACGTCAAAATATTGAGGGAACAAGTCGTGCAACTGATCGCGGCCGTGCTGCATTACAAATAGCTGGTTATCCTGTGTGTTCCAGGCCATCCCTACCACATTCCTTAAGCCGGTTGCATAACGTATGCCATCGCCATAATGCTGATTAGGTTTGCTGGCGCTGAATTGCCATATACCACCTGCCGAATCTAAAATAGGGCAGCCCTTTTGACCGGGTGAGCCTTTTGTACGGTCCTTAACCTGGCATGCATTGGAGTACGCGCCGATATTGACATATAAATGATCGGCATTGTCTAATAATATGGCTTTGGCTTCGTGTTCATGGCGGTTTAATAAGCCTGTCACGATCAGCTCTGGTTTATTGGGATCGATCACTTCATTTTGGGTATTTAATTTATAACGGTACACTTCCTCATCAGTAGAGGCGTATAAATAACCACTTTTGATATAAATACCTGTTCCGCCAAGACCAAAAGTTGATTTCACTTCGGCTTTACCATTGGCCTGGTGCAGCAGCGCAATTCCCTTTCCGTTACTTCCACCTTTTAGCTTTACATAAATTTCACCCTGCGGGGTAACTGCGATATGGCGTGCACCGCCTAAATTATCAGCAATGATGCTGGCGTTAAAACCGGCAGGGAGTGTAAGTCCGGCATTTATGTCAGCTGGTTTATCGATATTTTTTTTAATATCATTTTTTAAGGCGATCAGTGATATTAAACCTGTAACAGCAAATACTGTAAGTAAAATGGTTCCCCAATTTTTTCTTTTCATGGCGATGAGTGTTTGACAGTCAAATTTAAATGAATATACAGCAAACTTGGAAATGTGTTTTGTATCAATACAATGACAAAAAGCATAGAACCATGAAATTATTCATCTGATTTTCATCTACCAAAAAATAATATTCTTAATAAGTATATAAATTCAGAATTTAATTCTTATTTATACTTATGATATATATTATTATATGGCAATATTAAACCTTTGCGAATACCGGGTGTCATAACTGTATAAATCTTTAAAAAAATGAAAAAGATAGTTTTAATATCAGCAATAGCAATGAGCGGTCTTATATATAACACTGCCAGCGCACAAATAAGGTTACGTTTTGGATTGAATTTTGGCGTACGTCCGGTGTATGTACCTGCAAGGATTGTAGTAGAACAGCAACCGGTTGAATATGCACAGCCAGCCAACTATGATGGTGATGAGGATTATTATTATTTGCCCGAGGTAGATGCTTATTACAGCGTACCCGAACAATGTTACTATTATAATGATGGCAATCAATGGGTATCGGCCGCTTATCTGCCAGGTGCCTACCATGATTTTGACTGGAGCACCGCCCGCAGGTTTGAAGTACGTGCCCCACGACCATTTATACATGATGATTATTACAGAACAAGGTATAATGGTGTAGCATTTAGTGGCAATTGGGATCGTGGTAATGATCGCGGATATGCAAATAATAATCATGTTCAATACCGTAACGATGCCCCCAGGGTTGATAATAACCGCCAGTATGATCCAAATCGCGGTCAGCAAAATTTTGACAGGAATAGGGAGCAGGATAACCATAGTTATAACCAGGACAATGGCCGTACCAGGGAAAATAACATGCAACACTTTGCCCAACAGAATTACCAGAGAAATGACAGGAGCCCAAGAGACAACCACAGGCCCGGTAGGTCTTAATTTTTACTCAACATATATAATGAAAAAACCACCTTGTTTATCAGGTGGTTTTTTTGTTTAATGGCAGAATCAATAAAAACCAATGTCATTTCGAACGAGGAACGAGGAGAAATCTTGTACGAGAGAAGAGCGGACTATGCAAGTAGGTTATCTGCATATAGTATAAGATTTCTCTCTTCGTTCGAAATGACAAAGAGGATTTTATTGGTAACTGCTTGCCTTCGTTAACGAGTCTATCGCATCGCTGCTTAACACAATAGCGGTGGCATTGGTAATTTCATGTAGTTGTTTAACACTGGTAGCGCTGACAATTGGGGCTGTGATGCCTGGCCTTGCTATCACCCAGGCCAGGGCTATGCTTGCCGGGGTGGCGTTATACTCAGCCGCTACTTTATCAAGGGCTGCTAAAATTTTATAGCCACGGGGATTCAGGTATTTCTTTATACCAGCACCTCGGTTGCTTTTTGAGAGATCATTTTCCGACCGGTATTTCCCCGTTAAAAAACCGCTTGCTAATGAGTAGTAGGTGATCACACCAATATTATTTTCGCGGCAAAGGGGCTCCAGTTCACGCTCATAGTCCTCACGGCTATACAGGTTATATTCTGGTTGCAGTGTTTGGTAGGCTACAAAATTGTTATCCTCACTTACTTTTAAAGCTTCTTTAAGCCTGGCTGCACTGTAATTTGATGCACCAATGGCCCTTACTTTTCCCTGTTTGATCAGGTCAGTATAAGTTTCCAATGTTTCAGCTAAAGGTGTTTCCTTATCATCATCGTGCGATTGGTACAGATCGATATAATCTGTTTGCAATCGCTTTAAGGAATCTTCAACGGCCTTGGTTATGTAAGTTTTTGATAACCCTTTTTTATCAGGCCCCATTGGTTTGCCTACTTTGGTAGCGATAATTACTTTATCGCGTTTCCCACTTTTTTTGAGCCAGTTGCCGATGATGGTTTCCGAATCGCCGCCCTTATTTCCGGGTACCCAGGTGGAGTAAACATCGGCTGTATCGACAAAGTCAAATCCTGAATCAACAAAAGCATCGAGTAATTTAAAAGAGGTTGGTTCGTCTGCGGTCCAGCCAAATACATTCCCCCCAAAGCAAAATGGGTCAACTTTAATACCTGACTTACCTAATTCGCGTTTTTCCATAGATAAAAATTATTGTTTGGTTATTTGTTCGGCCAACTCACCCACCCAGCCCGAAAGGTAAGGCTCAGTACCGTCAACCCTTATCCAATTGCCTTTTTTATCTTTTGCGATAACCAGGTGCAGGGTTTCGTCTATAGATTTAAAATCCCATGCCTGGTTTCCATCAAAAGTGGTTTGGCTAACAAGCCCTTCAATCGGGCTGTCGGAGCCGCTTAGTATTGCATCAAATTGCTGTTCCATAATTTTGTAAATGTAATTGAACAACACGCGCCTTTGATATGTGTTTTATCTTTTTACCCTCGTATGAACATTTTGATAACTTTACCAGGTGGAAAATTTAACACCCGATCCTCAAATTTTAAAGGATATCGCAAAAACCAAAATGCCATTTGGTAAATATAAGGGCACTTTGATATGCGACCTGCCGGTATCATACCTGGAATGGTTTAAAAGCAAAGGTTTCCCGCCCGGTAAAATGGGCATGCTGCTTGCCAGCACCTACGAAATAAAGATCAATGGCATGAACAGCATCCTTACCCTGGTAAAACAAACAGTGAGGTAAGTTGTCGGTATTAAAAATTGTTGTAAGGATTACAGACCAACCACGTCTAATAGGTTATAACAATACGCTTGATAAACAATTACCTAATCATGACCATCCGGTAAACAGTCATCAACGTATATTAGATCATAAATTTAGAACTATATGAAACGAATTATTTTATACACAGCGTGTATCCTTTTATTAGCTGGATGCGCTAATGGGCAAACCACCAATGATTTTGCCTCTGTACCAAAGCCCAAACCGGGTGAAAAGGTGGCCACATTTGGCGGCGGCTGTTTCTGGAGCATGAGCGAAGCCATGTCTGAGTTAAGAGGGGTTGACAAGGTTGTTTCCGGCTATGCCGGCGGCACTACCAAAAACCCTACTTACGAAGAAGTGAGTTCAAGAGAAACCGGCCATGCCGAAGTGGTACAGATCTACTATAACCCGCAGGTGATCAGTTATGAAACATTGGTAAACGCTTTCTTTTTCGCACATGACCCAACGGAACTTAACCGCCAAGGCCCGGATGAAGGTACCGACTACCGCTCCATCGCGTTTTATCGCAGTCCTGAAGAAAAAGCTACTTTGCTTGATGTGATCAAAAAAGTGAACGCCTCAAAGCATTACAGCGATCCGATAGTGACCCAGGTTGTACCATTTATAGCGTTCTATCCGGCAGAACAGTATCACCAGGGCTATTACAGATTGCATTTGGGCGAAAATCCATATCTAACAGGTGTTTCTGAACCTAAAGTGATGAAGTTTAGGAAAGCGGAGAAAGCGGAATTGAAGCCTGAGTTTCAGAAATGATTATTTAAGAATTGACAACTTTTTGAAAGTTGTCAATTCTATATTACAGATAGTTAACAGACTGTGGCCCCTGGTTAAATAACAGGTCCACAACGCTTAAATTTTTCATGAAGCCATGCCGTTCTTCAAAAACCTGGAAATAAGGTTTCTGAGGAAATGGGGATGGCTTTTTTGAGTTAATGCTTTGCCTCAGATCGGTCAGGCCAGGATAACTGGCTTCGTAAGTTTCAGTATAGTTTATGGTTGTTTTGACCTTCAATTGTTTTAATAACAGTTGAAGTAATTGTTCATTATAGTCGAACAGGAATGGTTCCTTTTTTTCGTAGAAGGGCGCAAAATCATCCTCATAATATTCAAAATAGGCTGAACGGCGGTAACAACCCTGCAAACCAAGCCAGTGTAAACGCTGCCAGTCAAAATCATAACTTATTTTAACATCCCTAACTGGTTTATGCGCCTTTGACCCTCTTACTACAGGTACAACTAATGTAAGCGATCCATCAGGTGAGTAAATATTGGCGCGGTTGCGATAGGTTTGCTTTGGGAAATGCTCATTCCTTTCTATCACAAAATCAGGGTTATACTTGTTTAGCTGTGCGAAATATTCCACCGGTGGCAGATAAAATAGAGGTAACACAGCGCCTTTTTCAATCATATATTCTATGTTTGTGTTCAAAATTCGGATAAAAAAATGATAAAAAATGGGCTTTCAAGATTAGGTACATTCTTTTTGTACCTGGTATCGCTATTGCCTTTTTGGTTTTTATATCTCGTAGCTGATGTTTTGTTCGTTGTTCTTTATCATATAACCGGTTACCGCCGAAAGGTTGTGCAAAATAACCTCCTGAATTCTTTCCCTGAAAAATCAGAAGCGGAACGTAAGGTGATCGAAAGGAAATACTATAAATACATGGCCGACTTGATGATGGAGTCCATCAAAAATATCAGCATGTCGGCAAAGGATGTCCAGCGCCGCATGAGGCCAACCAACCCAGAGCTAATGGAACATTATTTTAGCCAGGGAAAAAGCATCATAGCCGCTGCAGGGCATTACGGTAATTGGGAAATGGCTGCTTTAAGCTTTGGCTTTCTGACGGATAAAAGAAGGATGGTTATTTATAAGCCACAGTCCAACGATGTTTTTACTGATTTTTTTAACCGCACGCGCTCGCGCTTTGGGGTAACTATGATCTCAATGAAACAGACCCTGCGTAAAATGATCGAATACAAGAATGAACTGACCTTTACCGTTCTGGCTTCTGATCAAACCCCGGTTAAGCACGAAGCCAATTTTTTTATGACATTCCTTAATCAGCCTACTGCCGTTTTCCTGGGTGTTGAAAAATTAACGAAGGTAACCGACTGTGTGGTGGTGTTTTATAGAATAGACTTGGTAAAAAGAGGATATTACACTTACACCTTTGTGCCTTTGGTTGAAAATCCGAAGGAAACTAAACCTTACGAGATCACTGAAATCCATGTAAAATATCTGGAGTCGTTGATCAGAGAGAAACCCGAATACTGGCTATGGTCGCACAGGAGATGGAAAATTAAGCCGGAGGATGTAGTTAAACCGGTGGTTCATCATTAATAGTCAGCAGTATTTTTTATCATTGAACAATATCCAACTAAAAACTTATAATTGCACGCCGATACCGACCCGGTTGAATGAAATACTAAATGACAAATACGCCTAAAGTTGCCGTAGTTATTCTGAGCTGGAATGGCATAAAACATCTTCGTGAATTTCTGCCTTCGGTATTGACGTCCACATGGCCAAACCTTGACGTAATTGTGTGTGATAACGGCTCTACAGATGGTTCGGCTGCCATGCTGAAAGATGAGTTTCCTGGTGTTAAAGTTATTCAAAACGATGATAATTATGGCTTTACCGGTGGTTATAACCGGGTTTTGCAACAGGTTGATGCCGATTATTTTATTTTGCTGAACTCGGACGTTGAAGTAAACAAGGGTTGGATAGAGCCAGTCATCGCGCTGATGGAAAGCGATCCGTTGATAGCTGCAGCTACCCCCAAGATCAAATCATTTGCTCAAAAAGATCATTTTGAACATGCCGGGGCAGCGGGAGGGTTTATTGATTGCTTTGGATATCCCTTTTGCCGTGGACGAATGTTTTACGAGATAGAGGAAGATAAAGGTCAGTACGAGCAATCAGGTGAAGTGTTTTGGGCATCGGGAGCTGCTATGTTTGTTAAGAAAGAACACTGGGTAATGGCGGGAGGGTTTGACGAGCGTTTTTTTGCCCATATGGAAGAAATAGACCTCTGCTGGCGCTTAAAAAACATGGGTTATAAGGTAATGTACTGCGCCGAATCGGAAGTTTACCATGTTGGCGGCGGTACGTTAAATACAGAAAACCCTTTTAAAACTTATCTTAATTTCAGGAACAACTTGTTGTTGCTAAAAAACAACCTTTCATTTTTGCGGGCTACTATAATCATTTTCATCCGTTTTTGGATGGACCTGCTGGCGATCGTGCGATTTTTAAATGAAGGTAAACGAAAGGACGCCTGGGCCATAAGCCGGGCCCATCAAAACTTCGTGCTGCATATTTTTAAGAATGACGGGCCAAAGACCACCAAAAGAAGTAACCTGCCTGGCTTAAAAGGCATGTATAAACGAAGCATCGTTTGGGATTTCTTTATGAAAAAGAAAAGAACATTTACCGCTCTTGATCCTGAAGACTTTTATTAAAATCCCGATCAATTAGGTGGTGGTCATAATACCTTCCTTTTTAAAAAGATCGTAAATATCTGATAAAACGCGGCTTCTTAGTGTATTTGAGGTTGACAGATCGGCCGCCCAGAAGAGTATCCTGAAATTAACAGTCTTATCTGTAATGTCATTCACAAAAACAGAAGGTTCAGGGCTGGTCATAATATCATCCCGCTTACTCAACATATCAGTAAGCAGATCTCTAACTTTTTCAATATCAGAACCATAGGCCGCGCTAATCATTACTTGTACCCGACGATTGCTGTTGTTTAAGGTCCAGTTTTCTACGTGGTGTGATATCAAGTCGGCATTGGGTATGATCACTTCGGAACCTTCGCTGGTAGCCAGTTTGCTTGATCTTATCCCTATCTCCTTAACAGTGCCCGCTTTGCCATCTACCTCAATAATATCGCCTATCTGTATAGGTTTTTCAAATGCCAGTATCATACCCGATACCAGGTTATTGGTAATATTTTGTAAACCAAAACCGATACCGACACCAAACGCACTGAATACGATGGTTAGCTTATCCAACGGAAAACCTGACGCCGCCACGGCCAACAGAAAACCAATTGTAAACACCCCGATCCTGATCAGAAGCGTGGATGCGCGATTCTTCTTTTTTAATACAGAAAGATCATTTACATGCTGTGCGGAAACATCATAAAAATAACTAATGATCCTTGATGTAAGTGTTGACAGCCAGATAACTATAATAAATATCACAAAGCCGCCAAAAGTAAATGAAGAACCGCCAATGGCTCTCGGTTGCGTTAAAACACCTTCCAGGTAATCATGTACCCAATCATCAATGTTTAAATTCTGAAGCAGGAAATATAGCCATAACAAACCTGCAAAGATATTTAGCACGCTCATGAACTTTTGCTGCAAAATGCTATAATCTATCCAGCTTACCACGCTGTTCTCGTCCCTTTTGCTATGAAATTGCAGAAACAGGGCCTGGATAATGATATGGACAATAAAATAAAGGATGATCAGCAACCATAAATTAAATACAGCTGTTACACCCACTATTTTAGCTAAACTAAACCTGCCTATGATATCTAATACAAGAGACAACACCTGCATAGCAATAAATATTTTTATAACCAAACCGGTATGGGGCAAATGGCCTTCGGGCTCCTTTTTAACTCTTTTATTGTATAGAAGCGCAATGGCAATAGATGCTATACTTAAAAATAAAATAACAAACCTATCTAAATTAGTGATCTGTATTACGAGGTTACTCAGGCTATATATAATGGTTACTGCCAATAATTGCAGCAGAAAATTAAATAACGACCTCGGCAGACTTCGTACCAGGATAAGGGTAAGTAAGATCGAAACTATAAAAAAAGCTTCCAGAAAGGCCACTGGCGGGTGGTTATAAAAGTAAGGTATAATTGCCGTAACGATCAGCAACGAGGCCACCAGTGGCCTTTTATAGATAAAATTTGGACGGTCCAGGATAGTATCAGGATGTTCATTTGCGTGCAATGTTATGATCTTAACATAGAATATCCAACCGCCAACCAGGATAAGAAGTAGTACCCCAAAAAGTAACGTGGTGCTCTCGCTTTTTATAAAATAATACACCTGTGTATTATTAAGCGTGATGGTACCGTTTAAAGCCGAATCAAGGTCATTATATGATGGGTTTATATCCCATATATACCCAAATTCGCCCGAAATAGCCCTGTCAGCAAACTTTTTTATTTTTGAATCTATCTGGTCGGTCCCATCAAGTATATTGGTGTAGGCTATCCCTACTTTATTTTGTAAAATATTTACTTTTAACAGTGCGCTTCTATTGGTTGAATCTGTTTTATGCCATACCGCCTTAAGCTTTTTCAGTTGGATCAAAAAAGTGCTTTTTAATGCGCTGTCGGTGGGGGCTTTTTTTATTGATGAATCGCTTGGGAACTTAAGAATATCAGTTTGGTTCTGGATCAGCTTGGCATTGATATCATCAAGGCTTGCCTGCCAATCGTCCAACTTGTCCTGTATGTGGTCAAGATTGTCCCTTAGCACAAACAAATAGCGTAAAGTGCTTGATTTTTTAGTGTTAGCAAGTGCTTGTACTTTTGCCAGTCTTTTTATTGCCTGTGATAATTGTTGGCTTACGTCTGTTGTATCCAATCCTTCAGCCAGTGTATTAGTCATCTGGGTAAAGGAGGTAATGTATTGTTCTATCCTTTGTAGTCGGCTATTTATTGAGGTATCGGTTCCGCTAAGCGCTTGCAGTAATGAATCGCGGGAATGTTTTAATTTCCGCTCGGTTTCTCTTACTGACTTAACTTTTTTCTTTTTGTTTTGAGCAAAACTGTTGGTAGCAGAAAAAGTAACAAGAAATAATAAACTGAATATGGTTACTTTTAATAGTTTGTTCATGGGGTTAATGCTTATCAATTTCAACAATAAATAATATCTAAATATAAAGTCTTTATAAAAGGCTTTCAATAGCTAAACGATATGAATCAAGGCCAAAACCTGCGATCACACCCTTGCAATTAGCAGCAAGCAATGATTTGTGCCTGAACTCCTCCCGTTTATAAACATTGGATATATGCACCTCTATAACAGGTGTTTTAATGCCTGCAATGGCGTCACCAATGGCAACTGAAGTATGTGTATAGGCGCCAGCATTTAAAACAATACCATCGCAGCTAAAGCCGACTTCGTGCAGTTTGTTAATAATTTCGCCCTCCACATTACTTTGGTAGTAATTTATGGTGATGTTTGCATAACGCTTGCGAAGCTCATCCAGGTAGGAGTCAAAGTTAGTTTCACCGTAAATTGATTTCTCCCGAACGCCAAGCAGGTTTAAATTAGGGCCGTTGATAATTTGTATATTCATTAGCCCAAACTTAACTATAAAAATGAATTCATACGAATTGCACGAATGATTTCGAATTGCACGAATTCGTTCCAGCAACTCGCATAATTCGTTCAAATTCGTGTAATTCGTGTTTTTAAATTAAATAAATTGGACTGGAGATCGGCGATAAAAGGATTTCAGGCTTATCTTAAGCTGGAAAAAGGGCTTTCGGATAACTCTATTGAGGCTTACAGCAGGGATATTGACAAACTGCAGCAATATGCTGATACCCAGACCACCAAATTAAACCCTGAGGTTGTTTCGCTGACTGATCTGCGGCTTTTTATTGCCTGGGTGAATGAACTGGGCATGATCGCATCTTCGCAGGCCCGGATATTATCGGGCATTAAATCCTTTTATAAATACTTGCTGGTTGAGGATATCATCAAGAATGACCCCGCCGAATTGCTCGAGTCGCCCAAAAAACAAAGAAAACTGCCGGATACGCTAAGTTGCGATGATGTTAATCGGCTCATCAGCGCGATAGATCTTTCGAGGCCAGATGGTGCGAGGAATAAAGCCATTATCGAAGTGCTCTATAGTTGCGGCCTGCGTGTTTCTGAACTTACGGAGCTTAAACTATCTAATCTTTACCTGGATATCGAATTTATTAAAGTAGTTGGCAAGGGCAGCAAAGAGCGACTGGTACCTATGGGCGGTGAAGCTATTAAGGCTTTAAAAATATGGATCGAAGATGTAAGGGTGCATGTGCCCATCAAAAGAGGTGAGGAGGACCTGGTTTTCCTGAACCGCAGGGGATCAAGATTAAGCCGGGTATATATTTTTATGCTGATCAAACAACTGGCGGAATTGGCCGGGATAAAAAAATCCATCAGTCCGCACACGTTACGCCACTCATTCGCAACACATTTGGTGGAGGGCGGCGCCGATCTGCGTGCCGTACAGGAAATGCTGGGGCATGAGAGTATTACTACTACCGAGATCTACACGCATTTGGACAGAGAGTATTTGAAGGAAACGATTATTTCTTATCACCCCCGTAATTAGTTGGCAGTTTTGAGTGGGTAGTTGGCAGTGTGATTTTAACTACCAAAAACGGCTTTTATCATTCGGTCTCTACCACTCATATCTTTTCTTAACTCTATGTTTATAAATAATTTATTAGTTAATAACTTAACTAATTGTTCACCATAGCTTTCATTGATCTCGAAGAATAACAGGCCACCTTTTTTAAGATATTTAATAGCAAAATCGGCAATGGCTTTATAGAATATTAATGGATCATTTTGGGGTACAAACAGTGCACCATGCGGCTCGAAATCCGTTACATTGGAGTGCATCTGTTTTTTGTCTTCCAACGTAACGTAAGGGGGGTTACTTATTATGATTTCGAATTTCGGATTTTCGATTTCGGATTTAAACTTCAAAATATCTGCATGGATAAAATTTATATCAACACCATTTAGCTCCGCATTTTCTTTTGCTGTGTTTAAGGCTTCGGTTGAAATATCAATTGCGGAAACTTGCGCATTAACAAGGTTTTTTTTAAGGCTGATCGCGATACATCCGCTGCCTGTGCCAATATCCAGGATATTACTAACCACCAAATTCCCACTTCCAACAGAAGAAATAGCCCATTCAACTAATTCCTCAGTTTCTGGCCTCGGAATTAATATCGAAGGATTAACTTTAAATGGCAGCCCATAAAATTCGGTATGCCCTAAAATGTACTGGATAGGTTCGCCTGTTTTTAGTCGGGCTAATATATTGCCTATTATTTTTGCTTGTTCTTCAGCTATTTCCAGTTCAGGGAAAGCTTTGATCTTTGCCGATGATGCGCCTGTAACATCGGTTAAGGCGATCATGCAAAGCGAATCGATCTCATTGGTATCGTACAATGCCGATAATTGCTCCCGAAACGCTGCCGAAACATCCTTAACCGTTTTCATTCCGCAAAGAAACAAAATTCTAATTCAGGCAACTAATCTCTAATTACTAACCTCTAATCTCTAAACAACTATATTTGTACCATGACCCTACCTGAAAAATACATGCGACGCTGCCTGGAACTCGCCCAACTTGGAATTGGGAGCGTCAGCCCAAACCCAATGGTAGGTGCGGTTATTGTGCATGAGGGGTTGGTTATAGGCGAAGGCTATCACGAGCAGTATGGCCAGGCTCATGCCGAGGTGAATGCCATAAACCAGGTTTTGGATCGATTTGAGAATGCATCGGAACTATTAAAAGCTTCCACCATATACGTATCCTTAGAGCCTTGTGCGCACTACGGGAAAACACCTCCCTGTGCCGATCTGGTCATTAAGCATCAAATCCCGAAGGTAGTTGTAGGCTGTCGTGATCCTTTTGACCAGGTAAATGGCAAAGGGATCGAAAAGTTAGAGGCAGCAGGAATTGAGGTCATCAGCGGCGTGTTAGAGGAAGAATGTAAATGGCTGAACAGGCGATTTTTCACGCGTGTACAAAAACAAAGGCCATACATCATCCTGAAATGGGCGCAAACCAGTGATGGGTTTTTCGCCCCGGCAGATAAAAGCCAGTATTGGATAACCGGGGAGGAATCGCGCCGTTTAGTGCATCAGTGGCGTGGTGAAGAAGACGCCGTATTGATTGGAAAAAACACCGCGGCAATTGATAATCCTCAATTAAATGTGCGTTATGGTAATGGCAGATCACCCAAAAGGGTGGTGATTGACCGTAAACTGGAACTGAGCCATCAACTGCATATTTATAATCAAAGTGTTGAAACATTGATCTTTAACGAGATCAAAACCGATATTGAAGGAAAAATTAAGTATATTGCATTGGAAGACTTTGACCGCTTTGTACCGCAATACATTTTATTTCAGCTTTATTTGCAGGATATACAGTCGGTCATCATAGAGGGAGGGGCACATACGCTGAATACTTTTATTGAAGCAGGGCTGTGGGATGAGGCAAGGATATTCACAGGAAACGCCATTTTAGGGCAAGGGATAAAAGCGCCTTGCGTTACGGGAAGTACAATTGAGGAACTTTTATCAGGAAACGACCTTTTACACATTTTATATAATAAGCCGATAGCCTAATGTTTTACGTTTTCTTAAGTATTTGCTGCAGCGTTATCGTATCGGTACTGCTCAAACTGGCCAAACGGTACCAGGTAGATGTTTACCAGGCCATCACCTGGAACTATTCGATAGCCATTGTGCTTACCTGGATATTCTTCAGGCCGCACCTGATTCATTTGCAAGGTGCGCCGGTTGCTGCTTACTTATCCCTTGGTGTGTTGTTGCCTTTGCTATTTATTGTGATAGCCACATCCGTACGATTGGCAGGTATTGTACGTACGGATGTTGCCCAGCGCTTATCCCTGTTTATCCCGCTATTGGCTGCCTTTTTGATCTTTGGCGAGAAACCTAATTCGGTCAAAATAACCGGCATAGCTATCGGTTTTGTCGCGATCATTTGTTTGATCCCCTGGAAACAAAAACGTGCTGTAAGAAGGCGGTCAACGAACTCCTGGTTTTACCTGGTGGTTATATTGATCGGCATGGGGGTTATTGACGTGTTATTAAAACAGGTCTCCAAAGTTACTACCGTGCCTTTTACCACATCGCTTTTTATAGTTTTTGTGCTGGCATTTATAGTTTCACTCATCGGGCTCATCTATCTGATCTACACCAAAAAAACCAAGTTTTCATGGCCTCATATTTTAATAGGGTGGGTATTAGGCGTTGCTAATTTCGGCAACATATTATTCTATTTAAAGGCCCTTAGATCGTTGGCAAATAATCCATCAATCGTTTTTTCAACAATGGATATCGGGGTGATCGTATTTGGTGCCCTGGTGGGTCTGCTGGTGTTCAGAGAGAAACTGAGCCGGCTTAACCTGGCAGGTATTATATTAGCCATTATTGCCGTGATAGTTATCCATTATCCCGAATTTTTCCAACATATAGGCGCTGCCATTTTCTGATGCTTTTTGACGATACTTATTTAACTATTGATAAGCCAAGTGAAGGCATATTCCGCGATCGCGGCAGTAAGTTTTTGGCTTATGCTTATCCCATTAATTCAGACCAGGATATTAAGAATATTATCGCCAATCTCAAAAAAGAAAACCCTAAAGCTAACCACCATTGCTGGGCCATGCGATGGAGTACAGATCGTTCGGTTTTCCGCATCAATGACGATGGAGAACCATCTGGTACAGCAGGCCGACCAATATTGAACACTTTATTATCACGCAACCTCACCAACATCGCGGTAGTAGTCGTGCGGTATTTCGGAGGCACATTGCTTGGGGTGCCCGGCCTCATCAATGCTTATCGTTCCGCAACAGAACTCGCCCTAAACGAAGCTGTTATCATCGAAAAAACGGTAAATGATGTTTATACCATCTCATTTGATTACCTGCAAATGAACGAGGTAATGCGGATAATAAAAGAAGATAACCTGGACATTATAGAGCAACAGTTTGATAACAATTGTGCCATAAAGATATCTATCCGTAAAATGCAGGTTAACCAAACCCTTGCTAAGTTGCAAAAATTATCTTCAGTGCAGGTAAAGTACAATTACAGCATTTAATTTATATTGATCATTTTGTTTTGGGAGGCTCCTATGGAGCCTGTCTTACTATGTGTTTTACTATAAACAGGTGGCTCCTCTGGAGCCGACTTAACCGATTTTGCTAATCCAATTATTTGCTCCATAGGGGCACCCTGTTTATAGTAAATATAAGCCACAACATTGGCTCCATCGGAGCCTCCTGTTTATAGACAAAACAAGATATGCCGCGCTGGCTCCATGGGAGCCTCCTTTATATTCCGATTTTATTCATTTTTTCTCATCAATTGCGGCATATTTATGTATTTTAGTCGGGTATGCAATCGTTCGAAATCAATAAGGAAGACCTTGAGCGCGTAAAAGCCGCGCTTGAAAGCGATGATGCTGAATTAGAGAGTGTTCTGAAGGAGTATCACGCCTCAGAGATTGCCATACTATTTGAAAAACTCCCGCTCGAAGCAAGGGAAAAAATCATTAATATTCTTCCTGCCGATATTGCATCCGAAGTATTTGCAGAAATGCACGAGGAGCAGGATGCAGGGGAACTGCTCATCAGCCTTGATCCTGAGAAGCGTTCGGAGATCATTGAAGAACTGGACTATGATGATGCGACCGATATTATCTCGCAACTCGATGAGGACGAACAGGAGGAAATATTAGACGACCTTGACCATGAGGACGCCACCAATATCCGTGCGCTGTTAAGCTATGACGAGGAAACCGCGGGCGGGTTGATGAATTCGCAGGTTATCAAGATCAATATTAAGCTCGATAAAAAGGACGCGCTGGACGAGATCATCAAA
>JABDFM010000019.1 GCA_013286565.1 Bacteroidota bacterium | reverse complement strand
AGGGTTGAAAAAGGACAGGTGCTTTGCGGAGGTTATGCAACACAGGATGGTGAGCTGGCATTGGGCCGTAATCTTAAAGTAGCGTTCATGCCTTGGCAGGGATATAACTTTGAGGATGCGATCGTAATCTCAGAGCGCGTTGTCTCGCAGGATATATTTACTTCGCTTCACGTGGAAGAGTTCGAGCTTGAAGTTCGCGACACTAAACGTGGTGAGGAAGAACTGACACCGGATATCCCGAACGTATCGGAAGAAGCCACTAAAGACCTGGACGAAGACGGAATTATCCGTGTTGGCGCCGAGGTTAAAGAAGGTGATATCCTGATCGGTAAGATCACTCCTAAAGGTGAGTCTGATCCTTCGCCGGAAGAAAAATTATTACGTGCCATATTTGGTGACAAAGCTGGTGATGTGAAAGATGCATCGCTGAAAACCCCACCGTCAATCGCCGGTGTGGTAATTGATACCAAATTGTTCTCACGTGCTAAGAAAACTTCAAAAGCGGAAGAAAAAGCTCAGCTTGAGAAATTGGATACCAAACACGAAAAAGCAATAAAAGATCTGAAGAATATTTTGATCGAGAAATTGTTTGAGATCGTAAATGGTAAAACATCACAGGGTGTTTTCAGTGTGTACAAAGAACTATTGGTACCTAAAGGTGTTAAGTTCACCCAAAAAATACTGGTTGATCTTCACTACGAAAACATCAATCCAACAAAATGGACCACTGATGATGATAAAAACGACCAGATAAAAACTTTGCTTCACAACTACAATATCAAAGTGAATGAAGAGTTGGGCGCTTACCGTCGTGATAAATTCGCGATCAGTGTGGGTGACGAGCTTCCATCAGGTATTGTACAGATGGCTAAAGTTTACATCGCTAAAAAGCGTAAGCTTAAAGTAGGTGATAAAATGGCCGGACGCCACGGTAACAAGGGTATCGTTGCACGTATTGTACGTGACGAGGATATGCCGTTCCTGGAAGATGGAACACCGGTTGATATCGTGTTGAACCCGCTGGGCGTACCATCGCGTATGAACTTGGGGCAGATATACGAAACAGTATTGGGCTGGGCAGGTAAAGAATTAGGCGTTAAATTTGCTACTCCGATCTTTGATGGTGCAACCCACGAAGAAGTGGAAGAGTGGGTTAAAAAGGCTAATCTTCCTGAATCGGGCCGTACTTACCTGTACAATGGTTTAACAGGCGAGCGCTTTGACCAGCAGACCACAGTAGGTATTATCTACATGCTGAAATTAGGTCACATGGTTGATGATAAGATGCACGCACGTTCAATAGGGCCATACTCATTAATTACACAACAGCCATTGGGTGGTAAAGCACAATTTGGTGGTCAGCGTTTTGGTGAGATGGAGGTTTGGGCACTGGAAGCATTTGGTGCGTCAAACATCCTGCAGGAAATATTAACCGTTAAATCGGATGATGTTATCGGCCGTGCTAAAACTTATGAAGCTATTGTTAAGGGTGAAAACCTGCCAACACCATCTGTACCTGAATCATTCAACGTATTGGTTCATGAATTAAGAGGTTTAGGTTTGGATATCACGTTAGAATAAGTTACGAGTAATGGGTTATGAGTATTGAGTTTTAACTCTTACTCATAACTCAAAACTTAAGACTCAAAACTCATTAAAACAAAGGAGACTATGTCTTACAAAAAGGATAATAAAATCAAAAGTAACTTCACCACCATTACGATCAGTCTGGCTTCTCCTGAATCCATTCTTGAGCGTTCAAGCGGCGAAGTTTTAAAACCAGAAACCATCAATTACAGGACCTACAAGCCTGAGCGTGATGGTTTATTCTGCGAACGTATTTTTGGTCCGGTTAAGGATTACGAGTGCCATTGCGGTAAATACAAACGTATCCGTTACAAGGGTATAGTTTGCGACCGTTGCGGTGTTGAAGTAACCGAGAAAAAAGTACGTCGTGAGCGTATGGGCCACATTAATTTGGTTGTTCCTGTTGCTCACATCTGGTATTTCCGCTCGTTGCCAAACAAAATTGGTTACCTGCTGGGCTTACCAACTAAAAAACTCGATCTGATCATTTATTATGAAAGGTATGTAGTTATCCAGCCGGGTATTAAAGAAGCTGACGGTATCCTGCAAATGGATTTCCTGACTGAAGAAGAATACCTTGACGTGTTGGATACCCTTCCAAAAGAAAACCAGTACCTGGATGACAAGGACCCTCAGAAGTTTGTTGCCAAAATGGGTGCCGAAGCTTTGGAAGAATTATTACGCCGTTTAAACCTGGATGAATTATCTTATAATCTTCGTCACCAGGCTGCTAATGAGACTTCTCAGCAGCGTAAAAACGAAGCATTAAAACGCTTACAGGTTGTTGAGGCTTTCCGTGATGCAAAAACCAGGATCGAAAATAACCCTGAGTGGATGATCGTTAAGATCGTTCCGGTTATCCCGCCTGAATTGCGTCCATTAGTGCCTTTGGAAGGTGGCCGTTTTGCTACTTCCGACTTGAACGACTTATACCGTCGTGTAATTATCCGTAACAACCGTTTAAAAAGGTTGATCGAGATCAAAGCCCCGGAAGTTATATTACGTAACGAAAAACGTATGTTGCAGGAAGCTGTTGACTCGTTATTCGATAACTCACGTAAAGTAAACGCGGTTAAAACCGAAGGTAACCGTGCTTTGAAATCACTTTCAGACATCCTGAAAGGTAAACAAGGCCGTTTCCGTCAAAACTTATTAGGTAAACGTGTTGATTATTCAGCCCGTTCGGTAATTGTTGTAGGTCCAAACCTTAAATTACACGAGTGCGGTTTACCAAAAGATATGGCTGCCGAATTGTTTAAACCATTCATCATTCGTAAGATGATTGAGCGTGGGGTGGTTAAAACAGTAAAATCAGCTAAAAAGATCGTTGACCGTAAAGACCCGTTAGTTTGGGATATTTTGGAAAACGTGTTAAAAGGTCACCCGGTATTATTAAACCGTGCGCCAACGCTGCACCGTTTAGGTATCCAGGCTTTCCAGCCAAAACTGGTTGAAGGCAAGGCGATCCAATTACACCCGTTAACCTGTACTGCATTCAACGCGGATTTTGACGGTGACCAGATGGCTGTGCACGTACCACTTGGTAATGCCGCTATTTTGGAAGCCCAGATATTGATGCTTGCTTCGCACAACATTTTGAACCCTGCAAACGGTACGCCTATTACAGTACCATCTCAGGACATGGTGCTTGGTTTGTACTACATAACCAAAGGCCGTAAAACTGATGCAGGTCGCACGATAAAAGGTGAAGGCTTAACATTCTATTCTTCGGAAGAAGTGATCATCGCTTATAACGAGAAGAAACTTGACCTGCATGCTTTCATCAAAGTGAGAACAAATGTTAAGGAAAAAGATGGAAACATCGTAAATAAGATCATCGATACTACAGTAGGCCGCGTGTTGTTTAACCAGCATGTTCCGGTTGAAGTAGGATACATCAATGAGTTGTTGACCAAGAAATCACTGCGTGATATTATTGGTGATGTTGTTAAGGTAACAGGTATGGCACGTGCTGCCCAGTTCCTGGATGATATTAAGGAATTAGGTTTCCAGATGGCATTCCAGGGTGGCTTATCGTTTAACCTGAAGGATATCAATATCCCTGCCGAAAAAGTTACGCTTATTGCACAGGCTTCTAAACAAGTAGAAGAGGTAATGGGTAACTACAACATGGGTTTCATTACCAACAACGAACGTTACAACCAGATCATCGATATCTGGACCCGTATCAACAACCGTTTGACCGCGAACGTAATGGACATCCTGTCTAACGATAACCAGGGCTTTAACTCAGTGTTTATGATGCTGGATTCAGGAGCACGTGGTTCGAAAGAGCAGATCCGCCAGTTAGCAGGTATGAGGGGATTGATGGCGAAACCGCAAAAATCAGGTTCAGGTGGTGAAATTATTGAAAACCCGATCCTTTCAAACTTTAAAGAAGGTTTGTCGGTATTGGAGTACTTTATTTCAACTCACGGTGCCCGTAAAGGTTTGGCCGATACCGCTTTGAAAACTGCGGATGCTGGTTACCTTACCCGTCGTTTACATGACGTGGCACAGGATATGATCGTTGGTGAAGTGGATTGTGGTACCTTAAGAGGTATTTTCACAACCGCGCTGAAAGACAACGAAGACATTGTTGAGCCTTTATATGACCGTATTTTAGGGCGTACCACATTACATGATGTGCATGACCCTATCACTGGTGAACTATTGGTGTATGCAGGTCAGGATATTGACGAAGATATTGCCAAGAATATAGAGAATTCACCATTGGAAGGTATCGAGATACGTTCGGTATTAACCTGCGAAAGCAAACGTGGTGTATGTGCTTTATGCTATGGCCGTAACCTTGCAAGCGGTAAACGCGTGCAAATGGGCGAGGCTGTTGGTGTAATTGCTGCACAGTCAATCGGTGAGCCGGGTACACAGTTAACACTGCGTACATTCCACGTGGGTGGTACCGCATCAAACATCGCTGCGGAATCTCAGATCAATGCCCGTTTTGAAGGTACCATTGAATTTGAGAACGTACGTACCGTGCCTTTCCAAACTGAAGAAGGTAAGGTTGAAGTAGTATTAGGCCGTTCAGGTGAGTTCCGTATCGTAGAAACCGGAAGCAATAAGGTGATCGTTACCAATAACATTCCATACGGTTCATTCCTGTATGTGAAAGATGGCAGCAAGATCAGCAAAGGTGACCGTATCTGTTCATGGGATCCATATAACGCGGTAATCATATCAGAATTTGGTGGTGTTGCCCAGTTTGACGCTGTTTTGGAAGGTATTACTTTCCGCGAAGAATCAGATGAGCAAACAGGTCACCGCGAAAAGGTAATTATTGATACCCGTGATAAAACAAAGAACCCTGTTATCCAGATAGCCGATTCAAAAGGTAACCTGATAAAAGGATATAACATCCCGGTAGGGGCACACATCGCTGTTGATGAAGGTGAAAAAGTACAAACAGGACAGGTAATTGCGAAGATCCCGCGTTCAACCGGGAAAACACGCGATATCACAGGTGGTTTACCACGTGTAACCGAATTGTTTGAAGCACGTAACCCATCAAATCCGGCTGTAGTAACCGAAATTGACGGTGTGGTAACTTTAGGTGGTGTGAAACGTGGTAACCGCGAAATGAGCATCGAGTCAAAAGATGGCCAGATCAAGAAATACCTGGTTCCATTGTCAAAACACATCCTGGTACAGGATAACGACTTTGTGAAAGCTGGTATGCCATTGTCTGACGGATCAATTTCTCCTGCTGATATCCTGGCTATTAAAGGCCCGGCTGCAGTGCAGGAATACCTGGTAAATGGTATTCAGGAAGTTTACCGTTTGCAGGGTGTGAAGATCAATGACAAGCACTTCGAAGTTATTGTGCATCAAATGATGCAGAAAGTTCAGATAGAAGATGCCGGCGACACCCGTTTCTTGGAGAAAGAAGCAGTTGACGGCTGGGATTTCATGCTTGAAAATGATGATATCTACGACAAGAAAGTTGTTACTGATGCAGGTGATTCTACTACTTTGAAATCAGGTCAGATCGTTTCGGTTAGAAGGTTGAGAGACGAAAACTCAAGCCTGAAACGTAAGGATATGAAGCTGGTTGAAGTGAGAGATGCAATTGCGGCTACATCAAGTCCGTTGTTGCAGGGTATCACCAGGGCATCGTTAGGTACTAAATCGTTTATTTCTGCTGCATCGTTCCAGGAAACTACAAAAGTACTGAACGAAGCTGCTATAGCGGGTAAAAAGGACAATATGCTTGGTTTGAAGGAGAACGTGATCGTAGGTCACCTGATCCCTTCAGGTACCGGTTTGCGTATGTACGAAAACATCCGTGTAGGATCGCAGGAAGAATTTGATCGCCTGATGGCTTCAAAAACTGAAGAAGTAGAGGCATAATCAAATTTTTTAAATATTTTTGTAAAGCTTTCCATGAAAATGGAAAGCTTTACTATTTTAGTGGGATGGAAGAACAAAATGAAAATCAGTTGAATATCGAACTTTCTGAAGAAATTGCAGAAGGCATTTATTCAAACCTGGCCATTATTACTCATTCAAATTCGGAGTTTGTACTCGATTTTATACGGGTGATGCCGGGCATCCCAAAAGCAAAAGTAAAATCAAGGATTATTTTGACTCCCGAACATGCTAAGCGTCTGCTAACAGCATTGCAAGATAATATTGAAAAATTCGAGGTCGTAAATGGCAGGATCAAAGTTCAGCCGGAAACATCTGGTTTCCCAATGAATTTTGGTGGTACCATGGGGCAGGCATAGTGGCATTTGACCAGTGATTAGTTGATTAGAGATAATTGATTGACAATTGATCTCTAACATCGTTTTCAGACAACTATTTTAAGCATAGGTTCGTAGAATTCAGAGCTTAAAGATTTTAGCATTCAGGATTTTGTGTTAAGGTTTCAAATTTTCAATAACAATGGAGAAAAAAGCGAAAATATATATTGCAGGGCATCGTGGCATGGTTGGTTCGGCTATTCATCGCAAACTGGAAAAGGAAGGGTTTACTAATATCATAACCCGTATTTCTTCAGAGCTTGACTTGCGGAACCAGAATGATGTTGCTCAGTTTTTTGAGCAGGAAAAACCTGATTATGTATTTTTAGCAGCGGCAAAAGTGGGCGGAATTGTGGCTAACAATACTTACCGGGCCGAATTCTTATACGATAACCTGCAGATACAAAACAACATTATCAATTCATCCTATTTGAATGGTGTAAAAAAACTAATGTTTTTGGGCTCGAGCTGTATCTATCCAAAGCTGGCGCCTCAACCATTAAAGGAGGACTCACTGCTTACCGGTCTGCTGGAGCCCACTAATGAGCCTTATGCTATTGCCAAAATAGCAGGCATCAAAATGTGCGATGCTTACCGCGCACAATACGGCTGTAATTACATATCAGTAATGCCGACTAACCTTTACGGTTATAATGACAATTACCATCCTCAAAATTCGCACGTATTGCCAGCGCTGATACGTCGGTTTCATGAGGCCAAAGAGCAAAACCTATCTGTAGTGACCATTTGGGGGACCGGATCGCCTAAACGGGAGTTTTTATTCGCTGATGACCTGGCCGAAGCCTGTTATCACTTAATGCAAAACTATGATGAGGAAGGGCTTATTAACATTGGTACTGGTGAAGATATTTCCATCAAAGACCTCGCTATATTAATTAAAAGCATTATTGGTTATACCGGGGAGATCAAATTTGATACTTCAAAACCAGATGGGACACCCCGAAAGCTGATGGATGTTTCAAAGATCCATAGCAAGGGATGGAAACATAAAATTGAGCTTGAGGACGGAATAAAATTGGCGTACCAGGATTTTTTATCTTACCAGGCTAAAAACTACGTATGAACATCCAGCTAACACCCCTTGAGGGTTGTATAATAATTAAACCTGCTGTTTTTGGTGACGAACGCGGGCATTTTTTCGAAAGCTTTAATCAGAAGAAATTTAATGAGGAGACGGGACACGATTCCGTTTTCGTGCAGGACAATCAGTCGTATTCCACTAAAGGGGTGCTTCGCGGGCTGCATTTGCAAAAGGGAGGATCGTCCCAAGCAAAACTGGTAAGGGTAGTGAAAGGTGAAGTATTGGATGTGGCAGTTGATCTGCGTGCCGGGTCAAAAACTTTTGGGCAACACTTTGGCGTACGGCTTTCCGCAGAAAATAATTTGCAGTTTCTTATCCCCAGGGGTTTTGGACATGGCTTTGTGGTATTGAGCAACGACGCTATATTTATATATAAGTGTGATAATTACTATGATAAGGCAGCAGAAGGCGGTGTGCATTATGCCGACCCCGACCTGGCGATTGACTGGATATTGCCGCATGATCAACTAATTGTGTCAGCTAAGGACGTCGAATTGCCCACATTGGCTAACGCGGGAGATTTGGGATTTTAAATCTAATTATTAAGGATAAATGAACAATATTGTAGTTTTTGGGGCCTCTGGTCAGTTGGGGCAATGCTTGAAAAAGGTTGCCGAAACCCGCGGAATAAGTTCCATCTATTTCCCTGCAGAGAGCGAAGCCAATATTTTGGATAAAGAGGCGCTTAAACTCGTATTTGATAAATATAAACCCACCTGGTGCATCAATTGTGCAGCTTATACCGCGGTTGATAAGGCCGAAGATGATGTAGAGCTGGCCCGCAAGATAAATAAAACAGGCGTAGAAAATATAAGCGCTTTAGCTGCGGAATATGGATCTACGCTGGTTCATGTTTCCACTGATTTTGTTTTTAAAGGAGATATCCCGGGGTTATTGACCGAAACAGATATAGCCGAACCAATAAATATTTACGGGTTAACCAAACTGGAAGGCGAACATGATGTGGTGCACGCGCTGAAAAAATATTATATTTTACGTACCAGTTGGTTGTACTCTGAGTATGGGAATAACTTTGTTAAAACCATGCTGAAGCTGGGCACCGAAAGAGATGAGCTAAAAATAATTGCCGACCAGGTAGGTACCCCAACTTATGGGATGGACCTGGCAGGATGTATTTTGCACATCATTTTTAGCGAAGTTACAGCCTATGGCCTTTATCATTACAGTAACGAAGGTGTTGCATCGTGGTATGATTTTGCAAAAGCTATTTTTGATATTTCAGGAACAGAAGTAAAAACGTTGCCTATTAAAACATCCGAATACCCTACCCGTGCTGTACGGCCAGCTTATTCAGTGATGGATAAAAGTAAAATAAAGCAAACATTTAATATCGAAATCCCTTATTGGCGTGATAGTTTGATAACTTGTATCGGTAAGCTATAAATTAAACAATATCAATTATGAAAGGAATCATTTTAGCAGGCGGCTCGGGTACAAGGCTTTTCCCAATTACTAAAGCTATCAGTAAGCAGTTGATGCCTATTTATGATAAGCCGATGATCTATTATCCATTATCAGTGCTAATGATGGCTGATATCCGTGAGATACTGATCATTACTACTCCCGAGGATTGCGAAAGCTTTAAACGCCTGCTTGGTGACGGAAAAGATCTGGGTTGCCGTTTTGAATATGCCATACAACAAGTGCCTAATGGTTTGGCACAGGCTTTTGTGATAGGCGCGGATTTTATAGGCGACGATAAAGTAGCATTGATATTGGGTGATAATATTTTTTATGGCAGTGGGTTTGGCAAGCTGATAAGGAAGTTTAATGATGTTGATGGCGCCGCTATATTCGCTTATAAAGTATCCGATCCTGAAAGGTACGGGGTAGTTGAGTTCGATAGCGATCAGAAGGCAATATCTATTGAGGAGAAACCTGAAAAACCAAAGTCATATTATGCGGTACCAGGATTATATTTTTATGATAATAGCGTAGTTGATATTGCAAAGAATATAGCGCCATCCCCGCGCGGCGAATATGAGATCACCGATGTGAACAGGGTTTATCTTGAAAGCAAAAAACTGCATGTTGGTGTAATGGACCGTGGTACAGCATGGCTGGATACCGGAACTTTCGATTCATTAAGCGATGCCACAGAATTTGTACGAGTTATTGAGAAACGGCAGGATACAAAAATTGGCTGTATTGAAGAGATTGCCTATCGCCAGGGATTTATAAACGCTGAACAGCTGGGTGTACTTGCCGAAAAATATGTTAAAAGCGGGTATGGTATGTACCTAAAAAGAGTTCAATTCATCTACAATAACATCAATTAAATCCGGGCTATCAGCCGACATCCATTTGATCTCCTCATCCTTTCTGAACCAGGTAAGCTGCCGTTTTGCAAATCGGCGGGTGTTTTGTTTAATGAGTTCAACTGCGGTCTTCAGATCTGTTTTACCATCAAAATAATCAAACAGTTCTGCATAGCCGACAGTGTTCAAAGCATTAAGATCCCGATAAGGTAAAAGCGACCTGGCTTCCTCAACCAAACCTTGTGTTATCATATCATCAACACGTTGGTTAATGCGTTGATATAAAACTTCCCTCGGTAAATTCAGCCCGATCTTTATAATTTGAAATGGCCTTTTGTTTGTTTCTGCTTTGCGATAGGAGGAAAAGGGTTTTCCTGTACTTTCAGTTACTTCCAATGCCCTTATAATGCGTTGCGGGTTGTTCAGATCAACCTGCTGGTAATAAACCGGATCGGCCAGTTTTAATTTTTCCTGCAAGTAAACAATGCCTTTTTCTTTAAATTCCAGGTTAAGGCTTTCTCTTATTTGTGGCGATGCTGTAGGCAGTTCATCAAAACCTTCGCATATTGCTTTAATATAAAGACCTGATCCACCAACTAAAATAACGGTATCGTGTTTCTGAAAAATGATTTCTAATAAAGCCAGTACCTGTTTCTCAAAATCGCCTACCGAAAAGTTTTCTGTAATGGAATGTGAGTTGATGAAATGATGCTCTGCCTGGCTTAACTCCACGTCAGTGGGTTTTGCCGTGCCGATAGACATTTCCTTGAAAAACTGGCGGGAGTCGGCCGAAATGATCTCTGCTTTAAGTTTTTTTGCTAATTCAATGGCTACAGCAGTTTTACCCACAGCTGTAGGCCCTGCAATTACTATAAGTGTTTTTACTGTTGATCTATTGTCCATAGCCCCTAAAACCATTGAACCACGAACTACAAACCATAAGCTAAAAACTAAAAATCGTCACCATGATGGGGGAGGCCCTCATCTTCAAAGCCTTCATTGTCAGAAAATTCGCCGCCAAATTCATCCTCATCTTCTGCTTCAAGGGGCTCATCATTTTCTTCTGCGGCATCTTCGTCAACTACCTCCGAAAAACCTTCACCGGTATCCTCAGGTGAATATTCCATCTCGTTCAGGAAATCAAAGTCTTCGCTTACCGGCGGTAATATCGTTGGGTTAAATATGTTCCCAAATTGCTTTGGGGCTTCGCCTACTGATTTTATAATGGCTGGATACTCAGTTCCGGGTGTTTCATCAAGGATGATCTTCAATAGTTCAACATGAAAATCAAAAGGGCGGTCAAAATTGAAAATATAATAAAATTTCTGGTGTGGGTCGTCAATGCGATTGCTCAGTTTTACTTTATCCATCAGCACGATACCACGGTCGATCCTTCGCTGATTGGGTAAATAAGTAATTTCTTCTCCTTTTATCCATTGGTCATTGCTGATATAGAATGAGGAAGGAAATTCACCATTATACCCGGTTGACTGATGGATAGCGCGATGAAGATCCTCAAAGGTTTGATTGGATTTAACGTCAATCTCCCTTATCACGTCATCGTAATCTTCAAAAGTAACCCTGAATCTGTATAGTGCCATTTGTGTGTAGTAGGTTTTACAAAAATAATGTTTTAATTCAAATTGTGTTTGCCACAACTTTTAAGCCAATTTCTGATCCTTTGCGTATTGTAAAATCAATTGCTGCCTCGCGCGAGTTAGAAATTTCGCCTTCCAGTATGGCTTCCCGTATCTGGTTCTTTATAATACCCACTTCCCGGCCTTCTTTTATGCCAAAAAGCTGCATTATGTCCAACCCTGTTACGGGTGGCTGCCAGTTGCGGATATTGTCGCGCTGTTCAACATCTTTTAATTTTTGTTGAACCATCTCGAAATTTTGCCTGTATTTTTTTACCTTATATTCATTTTTCGTCGTAATGTCTGCTTTACACAACAGCATTAATGCTTCAATGTCCTCATTTGCTTCAAATAATAACCTGCGTACAGCCGAATCTGTAACGATGGCCTGGGCCAGAACGATAGGGCGCAAATGCAGCTGAACCATTTTTTGAACGAACTTCATTTTTTCGTTCAATGGTAATTTTAACTGCGCAAATATTTTAGGCACCATACGTGCGCCCTTATCCTCGTGCCCATGGAAGGTCCAGCCATGCCCCGGTTCAAAGCGTTTGGTTGCAGGCTTGGCAATATCATGTAAAATGGCGGCCCAGCGCAGCCACAGGTCGTCAGTAGTGGTGGCAATGTTATCCAATACCTGCAGGGTATGATAAAAATTGTCTTTGTGCCCTTTTCCGTCAATATAATCCACGCCATGCAGGGCGGTCATTAAAGGAAATATTTTATGCAATAAGCCGGTATCAAATAAATAAATGAAACCGATGGATGGCTTGGGTGAAAGGATGATCTTATTCAACTCTTCAGTGATCCGTTCCTGCGATATAATGCCGATGCGTTCAACATTACTTTTTATAGCTTCAAGCGCAGTTGTATCTATCGTGAAATTTAACTGTGATGCAAAACGTATTGCCCTTAACATTCGCAGCGGGTCATCAGAAAATGTTTCAACCGGATCAAGCGGCGTGTGGATCAGTTTTCGTTCCAGGTCTTTTACGCCGTTAAACGGATCGAGTAATTCACCAAACTGGGAAGGGTGCAAGGCTATAGCCATAGCATTAATGGTAAAATCACGGCGGTTTTGGTCATCTTCAAGTGTACCGTCCTCCACAATAGGTTTGCGCGAATCTGATCGGTATGATTCCTTGCGGGCACCAACAAATTCAACCTCAATATCTTGATATTTCAGCATCGCAGTGCCAAAGTTTTTGAACACCGACAACTTGACTTTTAGTTTTTCAGCAACACTTTCAGCAAACTGGATACCGTTGCCAATAACTGCGATATCGATATCTTTTGACGGGCGGTTCAACAAAAGATCGCGCACAAAACCACCGATGGCATAAACCTGCAAATTGTTTTCGCCTGCAATTTTAGAGATGGTCTTGAAAACGTGATGTTGGAGGTGCTGCTTCATTATAATTATCCCAATGGGAGGATGCAAAATTACATAAATATTTTGCGGCTACTTCGTAATACTTATAGTTGTTATGATTGATGATTTTTACCTTCTAACTACGTTTCCATGATTATCGATTTCAGTTTTGCAATTAGGGCATGTGGTCCAACCATATAATGCTTCATTTGCATTTTTAGGAAATCTCAACTTTGGTAATTTTACTTTGCAATTAGGGCAATATCTGGCTGGCATTACTAGAGCAAAAACAATAACTAACACAATACCGCCTATAGCATAAGGTGCATAGTCCATCAAACCTGAAATGGGTTTTGAATCAAACATGGTTGAATAAAGTAAGGTTCCTGCAATTCCGACAATTATCATCGCCCACTGCCATTTATTCAATTTACTCATAGTATATTATTTGTTGTGTATATTTTCTATCTTCTTATAAACTCGAACTGGCCATTAGGAGCGAGTTTCATGATAGTGGATGGATTTTTTATTTCCATACTATGCTGGTCCACATCCACCACATAATCAACTCCGTCAATAATTTCCGGGTCTATTTGCCCGAAATTTTGGGGCGAAGGTTTCCCGCTGATATTAGCTGATGTAGATACCAATGGTTTACGCAATCGTTGTATCAGTTGCTGGCAAAAATCATGTTTTGCTACCCTTACACCAACACTGCCATCGGCAGCGATCAAAGCAGGCGAAATATTCTTAGCGCCGGGCATAATAAGGGTCAGCGGTTTTTCAGTATATTCTATCAGGTCATAAGCTATGGCTGGTACTTCGCGGATGTAGCTCTCCAGTTTATTGTCGGTATCCAGCAAAATGATCATGCTTTTGGCTTCGTCGCGCTGCTTTAACGCATATATTTTTTTTACGGCTTCGGTATTGGTGGCATCGCAGCCAATACCCCAGATGGTATCGGTAGGATAGAGGATGATACCACCTTCCAGCACCACCTTTAAAGCTTTGGCAATTTCATCTCTAAGCATGGTTTAAATATAGGCTTAGCGCGTTAACAATTTCCATTTCATCTAATAGTTGCATACATTTTGGTATGCCATAAAGTTTGCAGGTGTTCCTTACACAAGGCTCACACTCCAGTTTACCCGCACGAAGCACCGTCAGTTGTTGTTTATTGTATGGAGCGGTGTTATGCTCGTTTCCGGCACCAAACAATACAATAGTTGGCACACTTAAACTGTTGGCCAGGTGCGCGGGGCCTGAGTCGGTAGTTAATACCGCTTTGGCCGAGGCTATTAAATTACACAAGCCTTCCAGGTTGGTTTTCCCGGCATAATTTTCCAAACGGTCGCTATTTTCGATATCGCTTAATAATTGGTCAATATAGGCCGATTCTTTAGCTGATCCCACCAATGCAAATTTGGTGGTTTTAAAAGCATTGGTAATTGTGTTGAGAAGATGCCTGCCCTTATCAACCGGCATTCTCCTGGAAGTAGCCTCGGAATTAAAATTAATTACCACTAAATTTCTTGGGCTTGTATTTTGTTTAACAGCCAATTTAACAACCCGGTCGCTGATCTTTTTGCCGGTAAATTGCTCCAATAAAGAGATATATTCATCGGTGCGATGAAGGTTTAACGGCTTTTTATAGTTGTTTGTCAGTAAAAAGAAACGGCCCTCTTTACCAAACCCCACTCTTTTCTTAGCGCCAATTGCCCGGCCCATTACGGCAGATGAAAGCGAATCAGGCAGACAAAAAAACAAATCGTATTTCTCAGACCGCAGTTTTTTTCCAAAGCGATAAACCCCGCCTAAGCCTTTGTATTCCTCTTTTGAAAACGGATGAATATGAGTTAGCCCAGGTATTAAAGCGGCTATGCCACTTAACTCTTTTTTGATGATCACATCGATCTGTGAATCCCGGTAAAGCTGATGAACCGCCTGGATAAAAGCGGTGCTCATCACCACATCACCAAGCCAGTTGGGCAGCCTTACCAGTATCTTCATTCTCAAATCTAAATTACACCGATACGTTATTTTCCCTTAAAGCATCATTAAGCGATGTTTTTTTATCGGTTGATTCCTTCCTGGTGCCAATAATTAAAGCACAAGGCACCTGGAAATCGCCCGCAGGGAATGTTTTGGTATAAGAGCCCGGTATAACAACCGACCGCTCTGGCACAAATCCCTTATATTCTGTACGATCGGCTTTAGTAACATCTATGATTTTGGTAGATGCAGTTAAAACCACGTTAGCGCCCAAAACTACTTCCCTTTCTAAATGGACACCTTCTACTACTATCGCTCTTGATCCTAAAAAACAATTATCTTCAATAATAACCGGTGCGGCCTGTACAGGCTCTAATACGCCCCCTATGCCAACGCCGCCGCTTAAATGGCAATGTTTGCCTATCTGGGCGCATGAGCCCACTGTGGCCCAGGTATCAACCATGGTGCCTTCGTCAACATAAGCGCCGATATTGATGTATGATGGCATCAAGATCACGCCTTTAGCAAGATGCGCGCCATAACGAGCTATAGCATGAGGTACTACACGAACACCTGTTTTTTTATAATCGGTTTTCAACTTCATTTTATCGTGGAAAACAAAAGGACCTACCTCAATTTCCACCATCTTCCTGATGGGGAAATACAATATCACCGCTTTTTTTATCCAGTCATTTGTATGCCAGCGGTTGCCTATCGGTTCAGCAACACGTAATTCGCCTTTGTCCAGGCGTGCTATAACTGTTTCTACGGCGGTTATATACTCGCTATTGTCTAGCAGGTTCCTGTCTTCCCAGGCTTCTTCAATTAGCTTTTTTAGATTTTGCATTGATAAATTAAACTTTTGACAAATTAAAGGATTTTTGAGGGGAATTTGTTTACCTATAATTAACGTATTATATTTTGAATTGTGTGCTTTCGGGAATAGATGATAATAAACATACAATTAACGAAGTTTATAACTTTGGCAATCCGAATTATATATTGCGGGGGTAAAACCATTTTATAAAATGCCTGAAAAAGAAAAACTAAGAATAGATAAATATTTGTGGGCGATCAGGATCTATAAAACGCGAACGCTGGCCACAGAAGCCTGCAAATCGGGGAGGGTAAAGTTGGACGGGCAAAACATCAAGCCATCGCACGAAGTGAAAATTGGCGAAACTTACCAGGTTTCAAAGGGTATTGAACGTAAGGTGCTCAAAGTGACCGGTTTACTCGAAAATAGAATGGATGCTAAATCTGTTGCGGACTTTTATGCCGATGAAACACCTATTGAACAAACGCATGGATATAAATCAATGTTCCAGGCGCCAATATTAAAACGGGATAGGGGCACTGGCCGACCCACTAAAAGGGATAGGAGAGAAATTGATGATATGAAAGATGGGTTTTTTGATAAGGAAAATTAAGAGTTATAAAAATTGAAAAACAATTACCGTGCCTAAGTGGTTATGGTACGATGTATTTAGGGTGCTTTTTTAAAACTATGCTTTGCAATTGAGAAAAAAGCATATTTTTGGCCCTGTAAATCGAAGGATTAACATATATTAGTAATTAAAATCCCTATGAGAAAAAATATCTACCAGAATATTTTTTTATATCTGACAGTTGTACTTTGTTTATCTTCATGTGTAAATCAAAAACAAATCGCTTATTTCCAGAAAGGCCTTAATGGATCTGATACAATAAATGTTGCAAAACCTTATATTTTTAAAATACAGCCCGGAGACATCTTAGCTATTCCTATTGGGTCGCTTAACCCTTTAGCAAGCAGTTTTTTTAATCCTTATTCATCAATGCAGGTTAATGCGCCAAGCACCACTGATGCAACATCAACGACTAATGGTACAACACCTGCACCGGCTCTTTCCCAATCAGCTGTACCGAATTATTTAGTTAGTTCAGATGGTTCAATTGAAATACCCGTTGTAGGCAATGTTAAATTGGCCGGACTGACTACAGTAGAGGCTAGAGATACGATTAAAAATCGTTTAAAGCATTACCTTAAAGAACCTACAGTAAATGTAAGGGTTATGAATTACCAAATATCTGTAATGGGTGAAGTTGCCAAGCCATCTGTTTATGTAATTCCTAACGAAAAAATCACATTGCCCGAAGCGTTAAGTTTAGCAGGCGATATAACCATTTTTGGTAAGCGAGATAATGTACTAATTATCCGTGATGTGAATGGGAAAAAAGAATTTGGCAGGGTTGATATGACTACACGTGATGTTTATAGTTCTCCCTATTATTATCTTCATGCTAATGATGTGATCTATGTTGAACCTAGTAAAGGAAAAATTGCTCAAACAGATAAAACTTACCAGATATTGCCTATTGTGTTAAGTGCTTTATCATTAGTAGTTATTATTTTCTCTTACAGTCACAAACTTTAATTTTTTATTCAATCCAAGATTCCACATGATTATTGATGATAATTCAGATAACCTGATAAACCAGGAAAATGAGGAGACACATTTAAGAGACATAGTATTCAGATATTTAAGTCACTGGAAATGGATTTTTTCATCTGTTTTGATATTTACATTATTAGCATATATCTATATTAAATTAGGTACCCCCTTATATAAAATCGAAACAGACTTATTGATAAAAGACAATAAGCAAAATATGACCGGGCAAAATGATTTGCTAAAAGATTTGGACCTGTTTTCTTCTGATAAAATTATTGACAATGAAATTCAGATACTGAAGTCAAAAACTATCATGGAAAAAGTAGTTAAAGGATTGAAGTTACAAACGAATTATTTTAATACTGATGGAGTAAGAAAACACGAGGTTTACGGCAACCTGCCCTTCAGGGTTGATCTTATAAAGGCTACCGGTACAGACAACAATCTCCTTGCTATTAGGTTATTAGATACAAATGACGCGGAAGTAAATGGGAAAAAATACAATATCAAATATCCAATAAAAACCGAAGACGGATTTATAAAAATCACTCCTGATTCGTTATGGAATAATTCAATGAAATCGACATTAGATGTTAAGTTTAATGATGTTGATAATGTTATTGAATTATATAGTGCAAATTTAAAGATCGAACCGGTTAGTAAGCAGGCTACTGCTTTAATTATCACCCTTGAGGATGCTCTGCCTCAAAGAGGCAAGGATGTTTTGAATAACGTTGTTCTGGAATATAATAAAGCGGCTGTTGAGGATAAAAACAAAGTTACTTCAAACACGCTAAAATTTATTAATGATCGTATCGAAGTTTTGGCGGCTGAATTGAACACAGTTGAGAAAAATGTTGAACAATATAAATCCACCAATCAAATTACGAATGTTAGCGCAGAATCTGAAGCATTCATTAAAAACATAAGCGAGAATGATGCGGACCTGAGCAAGGTCTTAATTAAACTTAGTGTTTTAAATAATTTGGAAGATTATTTAAAAAAGACAGGGGATCATCCGGCAACCTTACCTTCAATGTTTGCAATTGATGACCCGACATTATTAGGATTGGTTTCTCAATTAGGGGAAATTGAGCTTAAAAGACAGAGTTTATTACAAACAGCTCCCGAGACCAACCCATTAGTTAGCTCGCTTACAGATCAAATTAATGCCCTGAAGCAAGCTATTGGCCCATCTGTTCAAAATCTAAAAAATGGATTGTTGGTAACCAAACAGCAATTACAGAATAAAAGTAATGAGTTTGAAGCTGTGGTTAAAAAAGTTCCTACCGTAGAGCGTGGTCTTCTTGACGTAATGCGGCAACAAGAAATTAAAAATAACTTATTTACTTATTTGCTTCAAAAAAGGGAAGAGACAGCCATGCAACTTGCATCAGGTGTAGCTGATAGTAGGACAATTGACATGGCCTGGAGTAGTAGAAATCCTGTAAAACCTGTTAAAAGGATAGTTTATGCAATATTTATATTGGTAGGTTTTCTTTTACCAAGTGTTATTATTTATTTGATAAACCTATTAAATTTCAAAATAACACGCAGGCAGGATATTGAAAAGTTCACAAAAGCACCAATTTTAGCAGAGATATCTCAGTCTGAAGAGTCTAATGCTTTAATTGTGACTACTAAGCCCCGCTCAATGGTTGCAGAGCAAATAAGAGCTATGCGTACTAACCTGCAATTCATTATTTCTGAGGAGAATGCAAAGGTGTTGCTTTTTACTTCGAGCATAAGTGGCGAAGGCAAATCTTTTATTTCATTAAATCTTGGAGCCAGTTTAGCGATGTCTGGTAAAAAAGTTGTTATTCTGGAGCTTGATTTACGTAAGCCAAAGCTGCATACAGGTTTGGATATTAATAATGATTTGGGTTTATCAAATTACCTTATTGGTAGGGCAACTTATCATAATATTTTAAAAGAGATCCCAATGCAAAAGGATTATTATATTATAACAAGCGGCCCAATACCTCCTAATCCGGCTGAATTGCTTGCCAATGGTAAAATAGAAGAGTTATTAACACAACTAAAAACAGAATTTGACTATATCATATTAGATGCTCCCCCTGTTGGTTTAGTAACGGATGCACAGATATTAGGAATCTATTCGGATGCTACTATGTTTATTGTAAGGCATAATTATACAGCCAAAAACCAGGTACGTAACATAAATAACTATTATATGAGCAAGAAATTTAAAAATTTAAATATTGTCATTAATGGTATTTACCTACAAAAGGGTTACAGTTATAGCTACGGTTATGGCTATGGTTATGGTTATGATGGAGGTTATTATAGCGAAGAAAAACCCAATGACTCAAAGGCTTTGTCAAAATGGTTTAAAAAGTAGATAGAATATCCTAATAAATAATAAAAAACATACTTCGATATTTAATTGGATCAGCTCCTATAAAATACTATGTCTTTAACAGATCTTGAACAAACAAAAATATCAGTATATAGCCCATCAGTTAATGGTAGTAAAATTGCCATAATTGGTTTAGGATATGTTGGACTACCGTTGGCAGTTGAATTTGGGAAAAAATACCAGGTAATTGGATTTGACATTAACGCTGCAAGAATTAAAGAATTGAATGCAGGGCAGGATCAGACGCTTGAAATTGATAGCGCTAAACTTGCAAGTGTATTAATTACCAGCGACCAGGTAAAACAGGATATTTCGGGTTTGTATTGTACCAATGAAAATCACTATTTAAAAGATGTAAATGTTTTCATCATTACTGTACCTACACCTATAGATAGACATAACAGGCCAGATTTAACACCCCTGCGTAAAGCAAGTACAGTAGTAGGCGAGGCGCTAAAAAAGAATGATATTGTAATTTATGAATCAACCGTTTATCCGGGAGTAACGGAAGATGAATGCGTTCCTATACTTGAAAAGGTTTCGGGGCTTATTTTTAATAAAGATTTTTTTGCAGGTTATTCTCCCGAAAGAATAAATCCGGGAGACAAAGAGCATACAGTCACAAAAATTTTGAAAGTTACTTCAGGCTCCACTCCTGAAACGGCGGAATTTGTTGACGATCTTTATCGTAGTATTATAGTTGCCGGTACCTATAAAGCCCCGTCAATTAAAGTAGCCGAAGCTTCTAAGATCATTGAAAACTCACAAAGAGACATTAACATAGCCTTTGTAAATGAATTATCAAAGATCTTTAAGCGTTTGGATATAGATACAAATGATGTATTAAAAGCGGCTGCAACTAAATGGAATTTCCTCCATTTTACACCTGGATTGGTTGGAGGGCATTGTATAGGGGTTGATCCTTATTACCTTGCGCAAAAAGCCCTGGAAGTAGGATACCACCCAGAAATTATTCTTGCCGGAAGGAGACTTAATGATGGAATGGGTGAATATATTGCTCATGAAGTAGTTAAGTTAATGGTAAAAAAAGATATCCCTGTTAAAAATTCAAACATATTGGTGTTAGGGATAACATTTAAAGAAAACTGTCCCGATATCCGCAACACGAAAGTTGTTGATATTTTAAATATTTTAAAGGATTATCAGGCAAATATTACAATATATGATCCATGGGCTAAACCTGAAGAAGTGATGCATGAATACGGGTGGAATTGTACAAATGAAATCAAAGGCATTAAAAATTTCGATGCCATTATTCTTGCTGTAGCCCATAATGAATTTAAAAATTTAGACCTTGACGGGTTTTGCAAAACAAATAGAGTAATTTATGATGTTAAGGGAACCCTACCTAAAGGGGTGGCTGATGCACGTTTATAAGTTATACCAATTATGAAATTTTTAGTTACAGGAGGAGCCGGATTTATTGGTTCTAACTTATGTGAGGCTCTCTTATTGCAAAATAATGAAGTGGTTTGCCTGGATAATTTTGCTACCGGATACAGACACAATATTGATCAGTTCCTTAATAACCCAAAGTTCAAACTTATAGAGGGTGATATTCGCAATTATGAAGATTGCAGGATGGCGGTTAACGGGGTCGATTATGTTTTACATCAGGCAGCATTAGGGTCTGTTCCGCGTTCATTGAAAGATCCTATGACTTCAACTGATGTAAACATTGGAGGTTTTGTAAAAATGCTTCATGCATCTGTAGAGGCGGGCGTAAAGAGGTTTGTTTACGCTGCCAGTTCTTCTACATATGGAGATCATCCAGATTTACCCAAGCGCGAGCATATTATCGGTAACGCTCTTTCTCCTTATGCTATAACAAAATTTGTTGATGAACTATTTGCCAAGAATTTTTCTGATATCTATGGCATTGAAACAGTGGGTTTGCGTTACTTTAATGTATTCGGGAGAAAGCAAGACCCTAATGGGGCCTATGCTGCTGTTATACCTACGTTTGTAAGGCAATTAATGAAGCATACAAGCCCGGTGATAAACGGAGATGGAAATTATAGCAGGGATTTTACTTATATTGATAATGTAATACAAGCTAATGAGGTTGCAATTACTTCTCCAACTGCAAAAATAAAAGAATCGTCAAAACTTTATTATGAAAAATTAGGTATAGCTTATAACCCTAATAAGGCATTAGCAGAAGTGTTTAATGTTGCTTTTGGTGAGCAGACCAGCTTAATAGAATTGACTGGATATTTACAAGAGGCTCTTGGAGTTTTTGACACTGAAATTCTCAAAGTGATAATTAAGCATGGTGCTAATCGTTCTGGCGATATACCACATTCTTTAGCTTCAATAGAAAAGGGAAAGTCTTTATTTGGTTATGATCCTAAAATCTCAACTAAACAAGGACTTGACATAGCATTAAAATGGTATTGGGAAAATTTATAATCTTATGTGATACGCTCATTTTTATATATCTAAAATAATATTTAACCCCTATTAAAAACTAAAATAATTTCAAATGTGCGGAATTAACGGCTACGTCCAATATAATGAAACGCTAAGTATTCAGGACCTTAATTTGAAAATAGATTTAATGAATCAAAAGATCATTCATCGGGGTCCGGATGATAGTGGTAAATACGTTTCTCAAAATGCAGCGTTTGGCATGACCAGGCTGTCTATAATTGATCTAAAAACTGGAAATCAACCTATATTTAATGAAAATAAAACCAAGCTTATTGTTTTCAATGGGGAGATTTATAACTATAAAAAAATAAAAGAGGAGTTAAAGAGAAAAAATTACAAGTTTCATACCGATACCGATACTGAGGTTGTGCTTCTGGCATATGAAGAATATGGGAAAGATTGCCCTAATCACTTAATCGGTATGTTTTGCTTTGCAATTTATGACATAATAAGTGGAGAAACATTTATAGCTCGTGACAGAGCCGGAGAAAAACCATTATATTACATAAATCAAAAGGATCATTTTGCATTCGCATCAGAATTAAAAAGCCTTTTAGCTACAGGCTCAGTAGCTAAAAAAATTTCCCGGAAAGCATTATCGCAATATTTGCAATTAACTTACATACCCGCACCTTTAACAATTTTTGAGGATGTATATAAACTATTACCTGCTCACTATATCATAATTGATAAGGAAGGTAAAATACAGATCGAAAAATACTGGGATGTTAAATACGATAGAAGCAATCTTATTAACGACTATGATAAATGTAAAAAGGAACTGCGCCAAACAATATATAATGCTGTCGAAAACTCTATGGTAAGCGATGTGCCTATTGGTGCATTTTTAAGTGGAGGCATTGATTCATCAATTATTGTTGGTATCATGTCAGATATATCAGCAGTTCCGATCAACACCTTTACTATAGGGTTTAAAAATAAGGAATTTGATGAGAGTGGATTGGCAAGTATTGTTGCAAAAAAATGGAACACTAACCATCATACATTTATCCTGGACTATGACCGCGTACTAAAAGAAATAGATTCAATAGTAAGTGATTTTGATGAACCATTTGCGGATAGTTCAGCAATACCAACCTATTTTGTTTCAAAACTGGCCCGTAAATCTGTAAAAGTAGTGTTGACCGGGGATGCTGGTGATGAGCTTTTTGCTGGTTATAGCAAGTATCTTATAGATTATTACTCAGGTATATATGAAAACATTCCACCTTTTTTAAGATCGCTTTTTGAAGGACTCATTTATAAACTCCCGGATAAAGGCTCCTTCAGTCGGAAAGTTCGAAAAGTGATTCAATCAACCAACAAAGAGTTGTTTGGAAAAAGAAAAGAATTAATGTGCCTTGGTTTTAAGGATGCTGAACTTCAACAGTTATTAACCCCAAGCTTTATTTTGAACGATAGTTTAGATTTTATAGAGGAGTACTATAAATATTACGGTGGAGTAACAGACGAGTTATCTCAAACATTATATACAGATTTACACATCGTTCTTGAAGGGGATATGCTTACAAAAGTAGATAGAATGAGTATGCTTAATTCTGTTGAAACCCGGGTTCCTTTACTAGATAAAAATGTTATTGAATTAGCGGCCCGTATTCCCAGTAAGTACAAAATTCATAAAAAGAATCTTAAAATGATATTGAAAGATACATTTAGCGATATCATACCAGAAGAATCGTTGAAGGGAGCAAAAAAGGGTTTTGAAGTGCCATTAGATATTTGGTTTAGAGGAGCCCTAAAAGACACACTTCTAAGCATGTTAAATGAAGATGTAATACAAAAACAAGGGTTATTCAATTATAAGTACATAGAAACACTGCTTAATGAGCATTTTTCAGGCATCAAAAATCGTAAAGGCGAACTGTGGATATTGTTCGTTTTTCAGAAATGGTATCAGAATTATTTTATAAACTAATTTTTATTTAATTGGCTATTTTGGGCAAAGTTTTACGTGTTATATTTAGGGGGATGTATGCATTCTGAAAAAAAAAATATTTTGTATATCGGTGGGTTTGAATTGCCTGATAAAAATGCTGCCGCACATCGGGTAATTGCCAATGGGAAAATGCTTGCTGAACTTAATTATGATGTGTTTTATCTGGCCGTGCAGGATACCAAAGATACTACCTTAAAAGTAGAAGATACAAAATCTACCTTTGAGGGATTTACTTATTGGAGTCTTAAATATCCCCGGAACTTTATTGAGTGGTACAAGTATATCGCAGATGCTGATCAAATAATTGATGTCATAGAAAATCATCTCCCAGCTTTACCATATGCAATTATTGCATATGATTATCCTGCAGTAGCTTTAGCAAAACTTTTATCTTACTGCAGAAAGAAACAAATCTTATTGATTGGTGATACAACAGACTGGTATAAAGTATATAGGGGTAATTTGCTTTTTCGTATCATAAAATCTTTTGATACTAATTATCGAATGAGGTGGTTACATAATCATCTGGATGGTATGATTACTGTTAGCAGGTATTTATATGATTATTATAAGAAACGTGCTGCTAATGTTTTATTTCTCCCACCGCTTGTAGATATTGCCGAAAAGAAATGGGAAGATGCGGGCAATAACTTAAGTGAAGAATTGCGTTTGGTGTATGCGGGACAGCCTTTTTCAAAAGGAAGTGGGAAAAAGGACCGTATCGACAAAGTTTTATTTGCTTTATCTGAAGCGATAAAAAAGGAACCAATAAATTTCAAACTATTAGTGATTGGAATTACACAGGACTATTATTTGGAAAATTATGGTATCAATACAATACCAGATAATATTAAAGATAAGGTGATCTTTTTAGGTAGATTGAGCCATAAAGAGGTTTTGAAAGAAATTCAAATAGCGGATTATTCAATTTTTATCAGGGATGATTATAGGGTGACCAGAGCCGGGTTCCCTACAAAGTTTGTGGAGTCTATAACTTGCGGTACTCCGGTACTTACCAATTCGTCCAGTAATATCGATGAGTATCTAATAGAAGGTGAATTTGGATTTTTATTGAACACATCTAATCAGCAACGCTTAACAGACTCTTTACTTAATGCCATTGCCCAGCCAAAAGAAGAAATAATAAAAATGAAATTGGCTTGTAAACGCTCTCAACTTTTCGATTATCATCAGTTTTTAAACTCCATGGATGAGTTTTTAAAGAAATTGAGAGATAGTAACTAATCAATGATGCAAATGATCATAAAAATATTTGTGAAAGCCTTTTCTGCTTTTTATGCATTGATTGATCCTTATATCGGGTATTTAAAAGATAGTGAGGTGATTTTTTTTTAATTATACTAAAAATGAACAATGAAGATTCTTACTTTATTAAACCAGTTTTTTTGGGTAATAATTTCCTTTTTTGAGAAATTATATTGGTTTTCATGGCGCATTGAACAAAAACGGCAATTTCATAAAATTGGTAAAAATGTTTATATAGATAGGCACTGTCATTTTACTAATCAATCTATATCCATAGGTGACGACGTTTTTATCGGAAAATCGTGCATATTTCAATCAACTAAGAGCCAGATAATAATCGGTAATAAAGTTATGTTTGGTCCGGGGGTATCTATACACGGGGGCAACCATAGAACCGATTTAGTGGGGAGATATATGAAAAGTATTACGCTGGATGAAAAGCTGCCTGAAAATGATATGGATGTAGTGATCTCGGATGATGTTTGGATTGGAGCTAATGCTATCATTTTAACAGGAGTAACAATTGGGCAGGGATCTGTAATAGGTGCGGGTAGTGTAGTTACAAAAAATGTCCCTGCATATACAATTCTAGTTGGCAGTCAACCACAAAAGATTTTTGAAAGATGGGATCGTGAAAATATCGAAAAGCATTTGAAGTTAATTGATCAAAGAGGTGATGAAAAATAATAAACCAATTGTTGCCATAGATTTGCCAATTGACGGAAAAGGAGGGGGATTATATATGAGCAATTTGCGTGTCATGAATTCCTCATTAAATCAACACTATGAATTTAAAAGCTTTGTTTATGATTCTAGATTAGGTAAAGGGATAAGCATTAAACGCATTTTTGATATTAAGAAACAATTAAAAGAAATCAATCCTGATATAGTTCATTTCGCTGGCCTGCAGCTTGCTGGTTTTCATATGGCTTTGGCTTGTAAATTGGCGGGTATAAAAAATACAGTAGTTACAGTTCATGGGTTTTCAGGTGAAGCTATTGGATTTAATCCTTTAAAAAAAATCATACTTACCTATCTTATTGAACCGTTAACCTTATTACTATCAAAAAAGATATATGGGGTTAGTGAGTATGTTGTGTCTCGTAAAGTAGTTCGTTTGTTTTCTTATAAATGTCTTGGCGTTATTTATAATTTTCCACCTGCTCTTCATATAACGACAAATAAAAACAGTATCAGGGAGGAGCTTGGCTTATCTTCTGAAGCTATCATAGGGGTTTCTGTGGCTCGTATTACAAAAGATAAAGGTTATCATATTTTGGATGAAGCCATTTTGAACTTTAAAGATCAAAAGAATCTTAAATTTATTATAGTTGGGCAAGGGGATTATTTGGAAACTATGACGGATAAGTTAAGAGATCAAATAAAAAATAAGCAGGTTTTTTTATTGGGTTATAGAGAGGATATCGATACCATTTTAAGCGGGTGTGACTTTTTTATTTTACCAACCCTGCATGAAACACTTTCCATGGCATTACTTGAAGCCTCAATGCAAAAATTGGCTTTAATAGCCTCGAAGACAGGCGGTGTGCCAGAAATAATTGAAGATAACAATAACGGATTATTAGTGCCTCCTGGTAACGTTCAGGCACTGGCAAACGCTATATTGAAAATTCATAATGATCATAAAATGAGAGATCATTTTGGGGAAAATGCTTATAAACGGGTTAAAGAAAAATTTTCTATAAAAAATATAGAATTCAAAATCGACAAAGTTTATCAAACTTTATTAAGCAACAAATAGCGGTTAAAGTAAATAATATGGAACAATTGATCGGAATTAAGAACGTGCAGAAACGATCATTTAGCTATGTTTGTAGTTTAGTTGTACTTTATTTACTTGCTCTATGTTCTGTATTTTCTCCAATTCGCGGATTAGCATCTTTTAATGCTATTTGGGCATCATTGTTAAGTGCTTGGTTTCTTTTTACCTTAATTGATACGCCTATTTTTATTTTATACCCTACCCGTTTTAGGCTTTTGATGTTTGTATATATAATTTATACAATTAGTGTAGCTTATATTACTGGTAATGGGGCTATAGGGAATCGGTATTTTGAATTAGCGCAAATTCCATTGTTTTACATGGCTTATGAAAAAAACAAATCAATAAAAAGGAGTAATGATAGTTTTTGGCTTATTGCTTTACTTACACCATTCGTTTTTTACACAGGAGTAGTTACTTTTTTTGCTTTGTTAAGAGACCCATGGATCTCGAGGTCAATTGCCACAAAGGAAATAGGTACAGAAGTTTATTTGAGATTAGGAGTAGGTAGTTATGAGTACATATATTTTTTAGTAATAGTATTTGGCATTTTGCTTTTTGTTTTATATAACAGTAATGCGCCACTGAAAAATAAAAATAATTTTGCTGTAATAGCTGTGCTGGTTGCATTTGCAATTATTATTACAATGGCTAATTTTTCTACAGCATTTATTTTACTAATTACCTGCGTATTTATGAGAATATTTGCCCCCCGTTTAAAAACCAAATATTGGTTACTTTATATTATTGGGGGGATTGTATCCTTATATCTGCTTTCAAATGTATTTTCTTTATTATTAGATAGTTTAACTAGTTTATTGGGCAATTCATTGAATTCTTCAAGGATCAGCGAGATCAAGGAGCTATTTTTAAAAAATCAAACAGGAGATTCTTTAGATTCCAGAAATGATAAATGGCTTTTAAGTGTTAATGCTTTTTTAGATAACCCGTTTTTTGGGATCCTAACAAAGCCCCTAAGTTACGCTGATGGTTTTTTTCAGGGGTTCGGACAACATTCTCAAATATTGGATACATTTGCCCTATATGGCGCTGGTGTAGGAACATTGCAGATATATATGTTTATTAAACCATTTATATCCAGGTTAAAAAGTACTAAAGGATATATACCCGGGTTTACCTTATTAATAATGATACTTTTTTTTACAATGGTAACTTTTGATAATATTACTCCATCGATAGGGTTTGCTGCCTTTTTTATTTTTCCTACTGTTTACGATTGGATGCAGAAGCGTGAACTTGCCAGTAAAACAAGATTAAAGATGTTATAATTTATATAAAATAGGATAATGTATTTATTTCACGTTTCATTTTGAATTATCAGCCGATGTATGAGTTCCTACTGAATGAAGGTGAAGAAAAAGTTGGTAATTTCGCGATCTAAACACACAAACCTATAAAAAGACAATAGTGCAAAAAATATATTATATAGGTTTCTATTCTGATAAAATCGGGAATGATGAGGGTAGGTATAATTCCCCTGCCGCGGTTGATAAAATGAATTATATAGCTGCAAGCTTAGTTCGTGCAGGGTTTGGAGTAGAAATACTTTCACCATCGTGGTCAATAAAAAAGGGATGGAAATACCTGCCAGGGCGGATCAATAATGAAATTCCCAATTTAACTGTAAGGTTTACACCCTCAATGGTTTCATCCTTTAAATTAATAAAGCTATTAAACATCTTTTTAAGTTTGCTATGGGTGTTTTTATGGCTTATTCTGAAGGTCAAACGTAACGAGAAAATTTTGGTTTACCATTCACCCTTATTTTCATTACCTATAATATGGGCTAAGAAGTTGAAGGGGTTTAAATTGATTTTAGAAGTTGAAGAGATTTATGGGGAGGTATTTAATAAGAAAGACCTGCTGGGAAAATGGGAAAAAAAATTGATCGAATGTGCGGATAACTATATAGCGGTTTCTGATGTTCTTGCTGAGATATTGGGCGAAAGAGCTAAAATAATTATCTACGGGAACTATTCAGTTCCTCAATCATCTATAAAAGAAGTAAATCATCACCATTCTTCTATCCATGTTGTATATGCGGGTTTAGTGGATAAGGTTAAAGGAGGAGCCTATAATACTATGCAATGTGTAAAATATTTACCTAAAGAGTATATTATACACATATGTGGTTATGGCGGGGAAGAAGAAGTTAAAGAGTTGGAGAGACAAGTTATTGATTTAAATGAAAGATTAGGCCGACAGGCATGTATATACCACGGCTTGATACCTGAAAATGAATTCTCTGATTTTTTACATAAATGCCACATTGCAATAAACCCTCAATTTGACGGAGAAAATATGACAACTTTGTTTCCATCAAAAATAATTAAATATCTGTCGCACAATTTGCGGGTTGTAAGTACATCTATTAAAAGTATACGTAAGTCTAAAATAGCATCATTAATAACGTTTTCTGATAATGACAGCCCAGAATCTAATGCGAAAGCTATTATGCAAGTTGATCCGAATGCACCTTACGATAGCTGCGGTACCATTAGGATATTGGATAAAAAGTTTGTAGAAGAAATGAAGGATTTAATAAGTAATTAAACCCTTTTAAAGCTATTTGGGATATTTTATATAATTTTCATTATTGATATTTCTCAGCGCATAACAACTAGAACCAAAACAATTATTAAATAAATAGAAAATGTTGAAGCAAGTTACTACTAAATTAAAAGCTAACAAATTAGTACGTTTTATTAGTTGGCCGATCCTTATCTTGGTTAGGCTGTATTACAAGTACAAAAACAGAAGAATTAAATTCTATACAGATCTGTTTACCAATGTTAAGGAAGGAAGTGTAGTAGTTGAAATAAATGATTTGCCCGGAGCGTATGAGATCGATATCAGATCGCACATACTACAACGGGTATTACTTGACAAAAGCTATGAACCGGAAATTATTTCATTAGTAAAAAAGAACTTAGTGCGAGATAAAGATGTTATTAACATTGGAGCAAACGTTGGTATATTTACAATATTCTTAGCGGATTTAATTAATAACGATCGTAAAGTTTTAGCAGTTGAGCCAACGCCTGTGGCTTTTGGATATTTAGTTAATAATATTAAAAGAAATAATTTAAATAGCAAAGTTGTATTGTACAATGGTATATGTAGCGATTCGGCCGGCGAGTATAATTTAAACACCATTAGGGGAAAAGAAGAGTATTCGAGTATTGGGGAATCTACATACATGACTAATATTGATGAAAATATAGTTAAAATAGATGTTGAGGGCGAAACAGTTAATAATCTCGTAAGTAATTTTAATTTAAATCCTGGAATGATTTTAATTGATGTTGAAGGTGCGGAAATGAAAGTCCTTAACGGAGCTAGCGAAATACTTGAGAAATATAAGCCAATTATTATTTCTGAATTAAATGATGGCTTATTGATCAAACAGGGGAGTTCATCGGCTGAGGTGATTGATTTTCTTTTAAAATTTGATTATGATATCAAAGATACTGAGAGCAATCAACAGGTTAAATTCCCGTTTAATGGGAATATTATTGCTACACCAAGATAATGGGAGCTTTATATTGAAAACCAATTCATATTTTTAATGTTACTCACCCAAATAAAAGCCCGATTTATTTTTTAGCAGGGCATAAAATCTGTAAATGAAATTGACATCAAACAGGCTAAGGTCAGATCATTTGTAAAGGAATATAATATACTCAGATTGGAGTTTACAAATTTAACCCCTTAGTGTTTTTATCGAATATTAACACTTAATAGATATTCTCTAATGAAAAAACTAATTTATTTGATTTTGCTATGTTCTCCAATAGTTGGAGTGGCAAAACCCCCAGTGACCTCAATGTCCGGTAGTAACCTTTCAAAGCGGGCATCACATGTAAGCACTATATCAAATTTGCAGGCCTATACGGGTACAGCAAAAACCATAATAGTTACAGATCATTTAAAAGGTGGTTTATTTAGTTTGGTTAAGGGGAGTTATACTGCAGATGGCGGAACCATATTCGCAGCTAAAGGGTTAAACCCTGGTAAATATTGGCGGCGATCATATAGGGGGGCTTTAAATGTCAATTGGTTTGGAGCCAAAGGTGATAGCGCTACCGATAATACAATAGCGATACAGGCCGCATTTACAGCAGGCGCTAATAAAAAAATTGTCATTCCTGCCGGGAAATATATGATAAATGCACTTAAAGGGGTATTCCCCCCAGCAAATACAACTATAGAGTTTGCTAAAGGTGCTGAATTTGATGTTATTCCTAATAGTTCAGTTAATTATAACTGTATAAACATTAGAAATGTTAACAATGTTACACTGATAAATCCTGTAATTATTGGTGACAGGATCGGTCACACTGGTACTAAAGGTGAATGGGGCATGGGCATATTCATTGGGGGTGCAAGCAAAAGCATAAAGCTTATTAACCCAAAAGTATCTAATTGCTGGGGAGATGGAATTTATGTAGATGGTGGTAGTGATATTTATATCGAAAATATGTTCTGTGACAACAACAGACGACAAGGAATGTCTATTATTAGCGTTACCGGGTTATTGGTTAAAGGGGCACTTGTAACTAATTCAAATGGAACACCACCTCAAAGCGGTATCGATATTGAACCAGACTACGATACGGATGTATTGGACAATATTAGTTTGTTAAACGTCACCACAAAAAATAACAAATTAGGTTATGGGGTCACTATTAATTTGAATTCTTTCACTACGCTAAATAAAGATATAAATATAACCATTGAAAATCACAAAGACTATGGTAGTTTTAATAGTATCGGAATCAATAACGTAGGTTCTGGTAAGGCTGTTTTAAAAGGGGCAATTACAATAAAAGATTCGTATTCTGAAAATGCTTTGGGTAACGGTATATATGTTACTAATTACGGCGCTTCAAATACCCCCTTGCTGAAAATTATCAAACCGGTGGTCATAAATCCCAATACAGGTAGTACGGGAGCAGCAAAATACGGAAGCGGAATATCAATCGTCAGAGAAGGTGCATGTCCTGCTACGAATGTTATGGGTAACTTAATAGTTGAACAACCGAGTATCGTCGACAATAGGGCTAAGCCATTAATGATCAATGGTATTTATGCGATCGATGAAAAAGGCATCGGTTTTTCTAACGCTAAAATCAATAATCCATTAAAGATAAAAGGTGTGGGTGCTCATGAATCTATTATTTGCAATACGGATGGGTTCTCTGTTAAAGATTCTCTTAAAGCTGTTGCGCTTGTTTCTAATTCGGGATACAATTTTACGATCCATATGAGTGCAATATCCCTTGTTACAAACACGGGCGCTAATTCCTTAACACCTTTTACATTAGATCAGAATCATGATTTCGACTCTCCAATAACTTTTGTTAATAACACAAGCTTCGGGCTTACGATAAAACCAGCTTCTGGCTATAATATTTTGCCAATTTCTACAGTTGCGGGGGGCTTAATAAAGACCACACAAATAGGAGCCAGTATCACAATTAAAAGGCTTAACTCTACTTCATATATTATTGTAAATAAAAAGGGGGATTGGACTGTTGAGGGCAATTAAGAAAATGTCCTGTTAGGGGGCATAAAAAGCATTTATAAATTATTGAATTGCCCCCCTATAATATACACCAATGGCAAAATGCGGTAAAAACTTTAAATATTAAATGAATTTAAATATTGATATTATAAATAGGGTAAAGGTAGCCAGCCCCAAAAATAAAAGGCTTTTTTTGAATACAGTATTTTCATTCCTTGTTAAAGGTTTTGCACTTATTATTTCATTATTCACATTACCAGCATACATGCGTTTCTTCGAAAAGCAGGAAGTATTAGGGGTGTGGTTTACGGCGCTTTCGGTTTTATCCTGGGTACTTACCTTTGATTTGGGTATTGGTAACGGGTTGCGTAATCATTTGGTTGAACCATTTGCAAAAGAAGATTTTACTAAAGCCAAAGACTATATTTCATCTGCATATATAATAACAGGTGTTTCAGTTATGCTTATATCAATAATAGGATATTTTGGGTTTTCGTTTATTAATTGGAACACATTTTTTAATATTTCTCCAAGTTTAGTTTCCAATGGGGTTTTATTGGAAGTAACGCGCGTGTTGTTTATTGGAATTATGCTGCAATTTTTTTTACGCCTCATAACTTCAATACTATTTGCAATGCAAAAATCTGCTATACCTGGTTTGCTCAGTTTGATATCAAGTGTAATGCTTTTGTTATTTGTTTTACTTGCATCTTCAGGGGATACGGTGAAAAACCTTCGGATTTTATCATATTTTAATTTGATCTCGGCCAACTTGCCACTTCTTATTGCAACTATAATATTGTTTTTAACTACATTAAAAAAATGTACCCCCAGTATTAAATATTATAGCAAAATGTATGCTTCCAAAATAATGATACTCGGAGGCGCTTTTTTTTGGCTTCAAATTATGTTTATGATCATAACAAGTACAAATGAGTTTTTGATCACTTGGTTTGTGGGGGCAAATAAAGTTGTTGATTATAAAATTTATGGTAGTTTGTTTAATATGGTTGGCAGCGTTTTTCTTATCGCACTAACACCTGTATGGTCAGAAGTAACAGAAGCTATTGCAAAGAAAGAATATGTGTGGATACAAAGGCTATATAAAAGATTAAAACAGCTTGCTGTAATAACTATATTTTGTGAAATTGCATTAGCTTTTTCATTGCAAATTTTTATTGACTTTTGGTTAAAGGGAAAGGCAATTCATGTGGATTTGAGCTATGCAATGATTTTTGCTATATCCGGCACTTTATTTATATGGAATGCAATGCTTACCAGCATTACAAATGGAATTAATGAACTAAGGATATCTTTAATATTTTTAACATTGGGAGCTTTTATAAATGTCCCATTAGCTTATCTATTTAGCCATATAACAGGTAGTTGGATATCTATTATATTAGCTAATATCGTTTCACTTTTGCCGTTTTGTATTATACAATCAGTATGGTTAAGTAAATATTTTAATCGTAACATAAATATAAGTGTGGCAGAGCCAAAAACGGCGTATAATTAACTACTAAATCAAATCGATAATTTATTTAACATATTATGTTCTCTAATAAAACATTACTCATAACAGGTGGAACTGGTTCATTTGGCAACGCTGTTCTAAACCGGTTTATAAATACAAATATTAAAGAGATCCGAATTTTTTCCCGGGATGAGAAAAAGCAGGATGATATGCGTAATCAACTTAAACATGAAAAATTAAAGTTTTATATTGGAGATGTAAGGGATTATAATAGTATAGAGCGGGCAATGCGTGGCGTTGATCTTGTATTTCATGCAGCAGCGCTAAAACAAGTACCCTCATGTGAGTTTTTCCCAATTGAGGCCACAAAAACCAATGTTTTTGGAACACAAAATACTATTGATGCAGCAGTTGCTAATAAGGTTTCAAAAGTAATCTGTTTAAGTACCGATAAAGCAGCATATCCAATAAATGCTATGGGTATTTCAAAAGCACTAATGGAAAAGGTTGCCATAGCGGCATCCAGGAATATAATTAATAACAGTACTATCGTATGTTTAACCCGTTATGGCAATGTAATGGGCTCAAGGGGATCAGTTATACCATTATTTATAAAGCAGATAAAAGAAAAGGTACCTATAACTGTCACTGATCCGAAAATGACTCGTTTTTTAATGTCATTGGAAGAGGCAGTTGACCTTGTACTGTTTGCGTTTGAGCATGGTAATCAAGGAGATTTGTTTGTAAATAAGGCCCCAGCGGGCACAATCGGCGATCTGGCTATAGCTTTAAAGGAATTAAGCAAGGCCGATAACGAGATACAGATCATAGGCACTCGCCATGGCGAAAAATTATATGAAACCCTATGCACCAGGGAAGAGATCACTAAGGCCGAGGATATGGGTGATTTTTATAGGGTACCGGCCGATAACAGGAACCTAAATTATAATCGATATTTTTCTGAGGGCGAAACAGATATCTCTAAAGTGATGGATTATCATTCACATAATACGCAACAATTGAATGTAGCTAGTATGAAAAAGCTATTGTCTAACTTACCTTTGGTCAAAAAAGAGATATTTGGCGATAATGAAGTTATTCAATATCCGGGGTAATGGTAGCTATGAGCAATAATCCGGCATTTATACCAGGAGACACATTTAAAGATACAAGGGGATCAATTTCATTTATTAATGATTTTCAATTAGATGGAGTTAAAAGATTCTATGCTATACAGCCGGCCAATATAAATATCATTAGGGCATGGCAGGGCCACCGTGAAGAGCAAAAATGGTTTTATGTGGTAGCAGGTAGTTTTAAAATAGTAGTTGTTAAAATTGACAACTGGGAAGTCCCTTCGTCTGATCCGGATATTCATCAATTTGATTTAAATGCAGATAATTCTGGAGTTTTACATATACCGGGTGGATATGCAAATGGTTTTAAAGCAATAGAACCAAATTCAAAAGTTATTGTGTTTTCAGATTTTACAGTTCAACAATCTGCTAATGATGAATATAGATTTGATCAAAATAAATGGTTTGATTGGGAATTGAACAAACCAAAATAATTAATACCCTTATGAAGATTGGTATAACTGGAAATGAAGGATTTGTAGGTAAACATTTAAGCAACGCTCTTAGACTCTTTCCCGAAGAATTCGATATAGTAGATTTTCAGAAGGGTTTTTTTGAAGACCAGGAAAAACTGGTTCAATTTGTAGCCGACTGTGATGTAATAGTTCATTTAGCAGCATTGAATAGGCATAATGATGCCAAGGTGATTTATAATACCAATGTAAGATTGGTAAAGCAGTTGATTGATGCTTTAGAGCAAACAAATAGCAAAGCCCATATTATATTTTCGTCTTCTTCACAGGAGGATCGGGATAATATTTATGGGAAAAGCAAAAAAACAGGCAGAGAACTGCTGACAGATTGGGCAAAACGAGCTGGTGGTAAGTTTACCGGCATGGTTATTCCTAATGTATTTGGGCCTTTTGGCAATCCGTATTATAATTCATTTATCGCAACTTTCTGTTATCAGTTAACGCATAATGAACGGCCAAAAATTGAAGCCGATGGCGTTGTAAAATTGATATATGTTGGGGATATGGTTAACATTATTATTGATAAGATCAGAAGCGGCTCAGGTAATAGCCTTTTTTCTATAGCGCATACTGATGAACGCAGCGTCTCAGACATTTTATCGCTTTTAGAGGGCTATAAAAATGATTATATGGATGCTGGAGTAATTCCCTTATTAGGGGATATCTTTGAAGTGAATTTGTTTAATACGTTTAGGTGTTATATGGATATTAAACAATATTTTCCGCGAAAGTTTACTAAACATACAGATCCAAGGGGAGCGTTTGTAGAAGTGATCCGTTTAAACGTTGGCGGGCAAGTTTCATTTTCTACAACTGTACCAGGTATCACCAGGGGTAATCATTTTCATACCCGCAAAATCGAACGCTTTGCGGTAATAAAAGGGGAGGCATTGATTCAATTAAGGCAAATTGGAACCGGCGAAGTGATGGATTTTTACCTTTCAGGCAATGATCCTGCTTATGTTGATATGCCCGTTTGGCATACACATAATATCAAAAACGTAGGAGAAGAAGAATTGTATACTATTTTTTGGATAAATGAATTTTTTGACCCAAAAGACCAGGATACTTATTTTGAAAATGTATAATAATATAGAGGAATAGCATTTAAATAATGAAATCGAAACTTAAAGTAATGACAGTGGTTGGTACCCGGCCAGAGATTATAAGGTTATCAAGGGTAATGGTAGCATTGGATGAGTCTGATGCGATTAACCATGTCATTGTTCATACCGGGCAGAATTATGATTACGAATTAAATCAAATATTTTTTGATGATATGGGAATACGTAAGCCGGATCATTTTTTAAATGCTGCTGGAGGCACCGCAATAGAAACCATTGGGCAGATTTTAATTAAAATTGACTCCTTATTGGAAAGTGAAAAACCAGATGCATTTTTGATCCTGGGTGATACTAATAGTTGCCTTTGTGCAATTTCAGCAAAAAAACGGCATATTCCCATATTCCATATGGAGGCCGGCAACCGTTGTTTTGATCAACGTGTTCCTGAAGAAACTAACAGGCGAATTGTTGACCACATAGCAGATTTAAACCTTACTTATAGTGATATTGCTCGTGAATATCTTTTAGCTGAAGGCCTGCCTGCTGATAGAATTGTCAAAACGGGCTCACCCATGTTTGAAGTATTAAATCACTATTTGCCATTTATTAAAAAATCTGACGTATTAAACCGCTTAAACTTAGAGGAATATAAATATTTTGTAGTTTCTTCTCATCGCGAAGAGAATATAAACAGCGAGAAGAATTTTAAGGGATTAATTGATAGTTTGAATTTAATTGCCGAAACCTATGGTTTCCCCATTATTGTAAGTACACATCCACGTACGCGTAATATGATCGATGCTAAAAAGCTGAAGGTTAGACCTGAGATCCAATTTTTAAAACCATTGGGATTCAATGATTATAATGCTTTACAACTTAAATCTTATGCTGTATTATCAGATAGTGGTACTATATCGGAAGAATCATCAGTGTTAAATTTCCCAGCTTTAAATATTCGGGAAGCGCACGAACGTCCGGAAGCCATGGAGGAAGCTTCAGTAATGATGGTGGGGCTGAATCCTGAACGCGTTATGCAAGGTTTAATGCAGCTAAAATACCAAAAGCGGGGAGAGGAAAGGAGCTTCAGAATGGTTGCGGACTATACGATGCCAAACGTATCTGCTAAAGTGATCCGAATTATTATAAGTTATACAGATTATATTAAAAGAGTGATCTGGAGTGAATAATTTGATACATTCAATTGCCTCTTTTTTCGACAATATATCATAATTAAATTCATCTTCTTTAATTACTCGTAATTGATCAAGTATTGATCCGCCTAAATACTTAAATAAAACAGAGATAATTTCTATATTACATAGAACCATGTTTAACTAAATGTTTGCACTACATTCTGAAATTTAATGCGTGACAATTTAAGAATCCTAAGAATTTCAACCGTACCTCATTCTTTACATCTTTTATTAAAAGGGCAGTTAAAATATATGAATAGCAAAGGGCTTGAAGTATTTATGGCAAGCTCATACGGCCCAGAAATTGAAGAACTAGAGCAGCAAGAGAAAGCAAAACACTACGTAGTGCCATTGAGCAGACAATTAAATCCGATAAAGGATTTAATTGCTTTATATCATTTAATCAAATTAATACTCAAACTAAAACCAGATATCGTACATACTCATTCGCCCAAAGCAGGAACTGTGGGAATGATGGCCGCCCGGATATGTAATGTTAGGTTGAAAATACATACTGTTGCCGGTTTACCTTTAATGGAAACCAGCGGGTTTAAACGAAAACTTTTAATTGCTGTAGAAAGAATTACTTATAAATGCGCTGATTGGGTACTGCCAAATTCTGTCAAACAGATGGATTTTATTAAGAGCAACATATCTTCGAGCAGTAAAATAAAAATAATTGGGAAAGGTAGCAGCAATGGCATCGATTTGGATTATTTTAAAAAAAGTGCCGATTATAAAGAAGAAAGAGCATCCTTACGACTGAAATATGGTATCAGTGAAAATGATCTTGTTTTAATATTTGTAGGCAGGTTAACAGGGTCTAAGGGAGTTAATGAACTTGTAGAATGTTTTAAAGTCCTGTTAAATAAATACCCCTCTTTAAAACTACTATTGGTGGGCCCGTTTGAAGATATTAATCCACTCGAGCCTGAAACTATTAAAGAAATTGAAATCAATAATTCAATTATAACTACAGGCCATCAAAAGGATATTCGACCATTTCTTACTTTAGCGGATATTTTTGTTTTTCCAAGCTATAGAGAGGGCTTCCCTCAGTCATTGATGCAAGCTAACGCTTTTGAATTACCTTGTATTGCTTCGGATATAAATGGTTGTAATGAAATTATATTCGATGATTATAATGGTTATTTAATTCCACCCAAAGATTTAACTGCACTGATTAACTGTTGTGAGTTATTAATTAATGATTCAAATAAAAGAGTACAGTTAGGAAGTACAGGGCGGGAATACTTATCAAAGTATTTTGAACAGAAAATTTTTTGGCAAATGATTTATACTTTTTACATTGAGAATCTTAGAGACAAATGAAAACTGTTTTACTTACTGGTTCTTCAGGTTTTTTGGGACAAATTTTAAGTAAAGTATTAGAAAATACCTTTCAGATATATTCTTTAGGCCGCACAAACGGGAACAATATAATTTGTGATCTATCCCAATCTATACCAGAAATTGAGTTATCATTCGATATAGTTATACATGCGGCGGCCAAAGCTCACTCCACTCCTAAAAGTGAGAATGATATAAAAGAATTTTATGATGTGAATTTCACCGGGACAGTTAATTTATGTAATGCATTGTCACGTAACTTACCTAAATCTTTTATATATATTAGTACAGTTGCAGTATATGGATTAGAGGAGGGAGAATTAATTAATGAGTCTGATTTACTTAATGGTAATACACCTTATTCGGAAAGTAAACTACTCGCGGAAAATTATTTATTGAATTGGGCACATGAAAATAATGTTCAATTAGGTATTCTGCGATTGCCGTTAATTGCAGGCCCAAATCCTCCAGGCAATCTTGGTGCTATGATCAATGGTATTAAAAGGGGCCGTTATTTACGTATTGGTGAGGCGGGTGCGCGTAAAAGCATAGTATGGGCCGAAGATGTTGCAAAGATCATCCCTAAACTTGCTGAAACTGGTGGTATTTATAATTTAACGGATCAATACCATCCAAGTTTCAAGGAATTGGAAAATACTATTGCTGCAGCATTAGGCAAGAAACCACCTATAAAGATCCCCCTTTCTTTAGCAAAGAAAATTGCGTTTATTGGTGATTTACTTGGTGCGAGATCACCGATCAATACTGGAAAGCTTAAAAAGATTACTTCCAGTTTAACTTTCGATGACTCTAAAGCACGGAAAATATTAGGTTGGCAACCAACATCGGTTTTACAAAAATTACCTTATATATTATGATTTACGGTATCATCGCAATTATTTTAATTGCCGTTATGTTAATTTATTTCCGCATAGCTGTTCATTATAATATCATCGATCACCCTAACGAAAGAAGCTCTCATGATAATATTACTATCCGGGGAGGCGGGGTGATTTTTATTTTTGCTGCCGTGTGCGCTGCAGTTATGCATCCCGATTATTGGTTACCAGTTACGGGCATTTTAATAATAGGCGCTATAAGTTTCCTTGATGACAGGCTCACACTTTCAAGCAGGCTAAGGTTACTATTTCATTTATTAGCCGTAACCATCATGTTTTTTTATTTAAAACTTTTTCATATTGAGCCTTTTTACATTTGTATATTGCTGTATATCATGGTAATAGGCGTTATCAATATGTATAATTTCATGGATGGAATAAACGGCATAACCGGAGCATATAGTTTGGTAGTGTTGGGAGGGTTGCAATATGTCAATTTGCGGCAAATCGGTTTCATAGAGGCTGACATGATCTGGTTGCCAATGCTTGCTTGCGTGATATTTCTTTATTTTAATTTCCGTAAAAAAGCCAAATGCTTTGCAGGCGATGTGGGGAGTGTAACCATCGCATTCTGGATCATAATGTTGTTGATGCACCTGATATTGATTACCCATAATTGGGCGTATATACTTTTTCTTGTCGTATATGGAGTTGATTCTGTTGTAACAATTGCGCATAGGTTGCTGCTTAAGCAAAACATCTTCAAGGCGCATCGCCTGCATTTTTACCAGATATTGGCCAATGAATTAAAATATTCCCATTTATGGGTGGCATCTGGATATGCCTTATTGCAGGGGATAATAATCCTGCTCATTGTATCGGACTTAAGATTAACGACATTTGCTCTTTTTATGATCACCATTATCCCGTTAGTGATCATTTACATATCGCTTAAGCCAATAATGATGAGAAAAAGCCATTAAATTAATGCCAGGTAAAATCAAAAACATTTCATCTCCCCTAATTTAATTAAGTTAATTATTTGATTGAAAATCACTTCAATATGTTTGCCCTTCTGGAAAACAAAAACCTTTTATTGAAGCATATGTTACTGTTAAACATACTTAATATTCAAAAAAAGCAAGGGTAAATAGTTTGGAACAACAATATTTGAACTTTGAGCGTAGAAGGGAATGGATTTTCTATTAAAAGGCAGTCTTTTTGTACGTTTATTAGGACAGCATATATTTATTTTATTTGTGTTTAATAAAAAATCTTAACTTTACTTATCTAGTCTACACATTACTTTATGAAAAAATATTTATTATTTACCAGGGTTGTGCCAAGATGGTTGATCATGCTCGTTGATCTCTTTATTGTTACCTGGTCATTTTCCACCTCTTATTTTATTGTACAACGTTTTGAATTTGTTAATATCCTACGTGGGTATTTTTTTATTTATACAGGTTTATATTGTGTAATTGCAGCGGTTGTAATGTATGCTATGCGTATTCATACGGGTCTTATCCGCTACTCAAACACACGCGATGTACTGCGTATTTTCAGCTCTGTGTTTTTAAGCAGCATGCTATATCTTTTGTTTATAAACATTTGGGTGATACCTGTATTGCATGTCAATTCTGTTACCATTAACCTGGTATTGCTGGTTAATTTTTCAGTGTCATGTACTTTACTTGTACTACTCCGTACCACCGTAAAAAGTGTTTTTTTCTACATAAACAATAACTCAACCGCAAAGAAAACAGTGGTATTGATCTATGGATCTGATAATAACGCAGTATTGGTTAAGCAGGCCCTGGAGGCCAGTGCGAAGACTAATTTTGCAGTAGTGGGTTTTGTTGATGACGATGGTAAAAAAATAGATAAAGAGATCCAACAAGTAAGGGTATATCATATTGATAAGCTGGCGAAATTAAAAGAAAAACATAATGTAGATAAGCTGATCATTATGAACCACCATTTGGATGAGCAGGCTAAGAAGGTAGCTCTTGAGAAATGTCTGGCATTAGGAATACAGGTACTTACTGTGCCGCCTTCAGATCAGTGGATATATGGTAAACTTAATCTGCAACAAATAAAAGACCTTAAAATTGAAGACCTTCTTCAGCGTAAACCCATCCAGATCGATAATACTGGCATCTCAGCAGATTTACAGGGTAAACGGGTGCTGGTTACCGGTGCTGCCGGTTCTATCGGTTCCGAGATCGTGCAGCAGGTATTGAGTTATAATCCCGCCATGGTGATCTTGTGCGATCAGGCAGAATCCCCTTTACATGATATGAAACTGGAAGTGGAGGAGAAATTTCCGGATGTGCCTACCAAAATATTTATTGCTGATATCAGGAATTATCGGCGTATGCATAAATTATTCTCTGATTACCGCCCCGAGGTAGTATTCCATGCTGCAGCGTATAAACATGTGCCAATGATGGAAGAAAACCCTTCAGAGGCAGTGTTGACGAATGTATTAGGCACAAAGCATGTTGCCGATCTTTCGGTAGCCTTTGGGACCGATAAATTTGTAATGATCTCAACTGATAAAGCGGTTAACCCTTCCAATGTCATGGGAACCACCAAGCGTATCGCCGAAATATATATCCAGTCGTTAAAAGATAGCCCTATTTATAACAAACGGGGGCTCTCACAAACACGCTTTGTTACCACCCGCTTTGGTAACGTTTTGGGCTCTAATGGATCAGTTATACCACGTTTCAGGGCACAAATACAAAAAGGGGGGCCGATAACAGTTACCCATCCTGATATTACCCGTTATTTTATGACGATACCGGAAGCCGTGCAATTGGTATTAGAAGCTGGTACTATGGGTTCTGGCGGTGAGATATTTATTTTTGATATGGGCGAGCCTGTTAAAATTACAGATCTTGCGCTCAAAATGATAAAACTTGCTGGTTTACAACCAGGGAAGGACATTGAAATTGTATTTTCAGGATTAAGACCAGGAGAAAAATTATACGAAGAACTGCTTAATTTGGGTGAACTTACTATGCCTACTCATCATCCTAAGATCAAGATAGCACAGGTTATAACCTATCCATATAAGCAAGTTAATGCTGACATTGATGAATTGCTGGCTTTAAATAAGCAGCATGATGACGTAGCATTAGTTAATAAGATGAAAGAGATCGTACCTGAATTTATTAGCAGAAATTCTCATTTTGAATTCCTTGATAATGTTGACGACCGTAATGAGGAAGAAATAGAAGTATGGGCTAGCTAAGGGTATAATTTGATATTCTATTGATAAAAAAGCGATTACTGTAAGGTAATCGCTTTTTTTATTCCTTTAGTGGACAAACGATTAATACTAATTGCCTATTAATAATCCGTTTTAGCTTCAGCTATCTTCCAAAGTTCGAAAGCAGACTGTGCCTCATCCCTTAACAACTGTACGATCTGCAACATACGCTGATGCAAAGGGCGCTCAAGCTCCTGGTAAATAAAATGATCATCAAAGCCAATTGCTGCGGCGTCTGTTTTATCATTACCGTAATATATTGTATCGATGTGTGCCCAATAAATAGCGCCCAGGCACATAGGGCAAGGTTCGCAACTGGTATAAATTATGCATCCCTGTAGGTTATGGGTGCCTAATTCCTGGCAAGCCAGCCTGATAGCCGATATCTCGGCATGTGCCGTAGGATCATTTTGCTGAACAACTTTATTAGCACTTCGTGCCACTACCATCCCATCTTTAATAATCACTGCTCCAAAAGGGCCGCCTGTTGCTTGTTTTACATTATATTCGGATAGCTCAATGGCCATCCGCATAAATTTTTCATGTTCAGTCGTTTCCATCTTACACTAAATTAAAAACCCCGGCTTTAAAAAACCAGGGCTATTTAATCAATTACAGTTATTTGTAATTGAATCTATTTCTTTTCTTTTGCGTATGCGTCGTTCAGTTTCTTTATTACGTCAGCAGTAACATCCAATCCCGGATCACCATACAACACAGTCGCATTTCCTTTTTGATAGGTTAATACCAATTTATACCCCTTGTCTTTTGCGTATTGCTTTACAAAGTCTGATACTTTATCAAAAAATTTATTTTGCTCGGCTGATACCTCGGTCTGAAGTTGCGCACCTGCATTTTGTTTATAAGACTGGAAATCCTGCCCTTCCCTGCTCAGGCGCTGCTCGGTTGACGCACGCTGATCGGCGCTCATGGTGTTTTGCTCTTTTTGGTAATCAACAACTTCACGCTGAATGGCCTGCTGCCTTACGCCTACATCATTTTGTGCAGCTTTGTTTTTATCGTCAAGGCGCTTGCTCATATCCTTAAAATAGTCGTATTTGGCAAGCAATGTATCCTGGTTGATATAAACTATTGAACCTGCTGCTGCAACTGTAGCTGCAGAAGTAGTTGATTTATCCGAGGTTTTATTTTGGTTGCATGCTGCTAAGCTTCCCGCAACCACTAAACCCAATGTTAATTTTGTTAAAAAAGAAGCTCTGGTTTTCATTGTTTTAAATTAAAAAAATTTTGACAAAGATAAACTTTCGGCACAAGTTTCCTAATGTTTTGAAATGCTTGTTCACACAGGGTCATATTTCTCCACAATAGCTAATATCCGCCGCAAAATGTGTATTTTTGAAGGTTATTGTTCCACACAAATATGAGCGAAAAAAATACAGACAAATCTAATTATTCAGCAGATAATATACAGGTTTTAGAAGGTTTAGAAGCGGTGCGCAAGCGCCCTTCGATGTATATAGGCGATACTGGCGCCAAAGGATTGCACCACCTTGTTTACGAGGTAGTTGATAACTCCATTGACGAGGCGTTGGCCGGGTATTGTGATAATATCAAAGTCTCCATTTTAAAGGATAATTCCATCAAAGTTGAAGACAACGGACGTGGCATCCCTACCGGTATTACTACCAAGGAAAAGATATCGGCCCTGGAAATTGTAATGACGGTACTGCATGCCGGCGGTAAATTTGATAAGGACACTTATAAGGTATCCGGCGGTTTACATGGTGTGGGGGTAAGTTGCGTTAACGCGTTATCAACTCATTTAACTGCTTTGGTTTACAGGGAAGGTAAGATATGGACGCAGGAATACGAAAAAGGTAAGCCACTATTTGAAGTAAAAACCATTGGTGATACTGACAAAAGAGGTACTACTGTAATTTTTAAACCCGATCCTGAAATTTTTACTTTAACAACCGAGTATAAATACGATACGCTTGCAGCCCGCTTGCGCGAATTGGCTTATCTGAACAAGGGGATACGTTTGTCATTAACTGACGAGCGTTACCCGAATGAAGACGGTACTTATGTTACAGAAGATTTTTATTCTGAAGGTGGCTTACGCGAATTTGTAAAATACCTGGACGGCACGCGCGCCTCTATCATACCCGAACCGATCTATGTAGATGGTATGAAACAAGGTATCCCTGTAGAACTGGCTTTGCAATACAATGATACCTATACAGAGAATGTACACTCTTATGTAAATAACATCAACACCATTGAAGGCGGTACACACGTTGCCGGTTTCCGTAGAGGGTTGACCCGTACTTTAAAGGCTTATGCCGATAAATCGGGCTTACTTAAGAATATGAAGATCGAGATCACCGGTGATGATTTTCGTGAAGGATTAACAGCTGTTATTTCTGTTAAGGTAGCCGAGCCTCAGTTTGAGGGCCAAACCAAAACCAAATTGGGTAACAATGAGGTAATGGGTGCCGTAGATATGGCGGTAGGTGAAATTTTGGGCAACTACCTGGAAGAACATCCGAGAGAAGCCAAAATGATCGTTAATAAGGTAATTTTGGCTGCTACAGCCCGCGCCGCGGCCCGCAAGGCCCGCGAAATGGTGCAGCGTAAGAACGTGATGGGTGGTTCAGGCTTGCCGGGTAAACTGGCCGATTGTGCCAACAGTGATCCAGCTCTTTGCGAATTGTTCCTTGTCGAAGGTGACTCGGCGGGTGGTACCGCCAAACAGGGTCGTAACCGCGAGTACCAGGCTATTTTACCTTTGAGGGGTAAGATCCTGAACGTGGAGAAAGCCATGGAGCACAAGATTTACGAGAATGAGGAAATAAAAAATATGTTCACCGCGCTTGGGGTGAGTATAGGTACAGCAGAAGATGATAAGGAATTGAATATTACCAAACTGCGTTATCACAAAATAGTGATCATGACGGATGCTGACGTGGACGGATCGCACATTACCACGCTGATCCTGACCTTCTTTTTCCGTTACATGAAAGAACTGGTAGAGTTTGGCTATGTATATATTGCTACGCCGCCATTATACCAGGTTAAAAAGGGTAAAGAAATGGAATATTGCTGGAACGATGTACAGCGTGATGCAGCCATACAGCGCCTTAAAGGTGGCGGTAAGGAAGATAGCGTGCACGTACAACGTTACAAAGGTTTGGGTGAGATGAACGCCGAGCAATTATGGGAAACCACGATGAACCCGGAAACCCGTACCCTGCGCAAAGCAGGTATTGAAAACGCTGCGGAATGTGACCATACCTTCTCCATGCTCATGGGCGATGAAGTAGCACCACGCAGGGAATTTATCGAGAAGAACGCGAAATACGCGAGAATAGATATTTAAGGCCCAGCCCCCGGCCCCTAAAGGGGAGGAATTAATCAGAAGCCCTGCTATTTAGCGGGGCTTTTTGCTTTTTAAAGAAAGAGGATATCCAAAGTACGCTGTCATGCTAAGGCTCTCGAAGCATAGAGGGCAAAGGCCTTTACGCACATGCTTCGAGAGCCTCAGCATGACACCCATTAATTAGACTTGCAGCTTCATTACCTTCTTCCCATAATCGATCACCGCTTTATACCTCATCAATATATCCCCGCCTAAAACGCCTAATACCTCAGGGTGGCTCAGTTGCCGGTAGGCGATATTGATAGCAGAAAGATCCAGTACGGCGACTTCAAACTCGGGGATGAGCAATTCGCCGATATACATATTATTGATGATGGCGGTTGACGAGGTCATGGTATTGGTGCCTAAACCTGTTGATAGTTTGTAGCTGGATGTGATAGGGGCATTGTCGCTTGCTTCAGAAAGCATAGTAAGGTCAAAAGCCGTCCTCGAAGCGCCGGTGTCCAATACCAAAATAAAAGCCTGGTTGTAAATAATAACTTCGATCAAAGGATGAAATCCGTCATCAGTTAGATCGAGGATGCGCAAGGGAACGGTTATTGTCATTAAAGCAATAATACAGTTAAATAGCTTTCAAGCAATCCTTTCAAATCAATAATTCGATAATTCAATAAATCAGTAATTAAAAAGGATATCCGATAGCCAGGTTAAATACTGAATTCCTGAAACTTATCCTGTTAAACTCATTACGTTGGCCCACAGGTAAAGACGGATCAATTAATGGGAAACCCAGATCAGTACGTAATATCAACACTGAAAAGTTGAAGCGTAAGCCGAAACCCGCATCCAATGCCATTTGGTTGATGAAATTTTTACCAAAAGCCGCGCCTGGAAGTTCATTATGGGGTCGCATGAGCCAGATATTTCCGGCATCGGCAAATAATGCGCCTTCAACTACACTGAATAGTTTTGACCGGTACTCTGCGTTGGCTTCAATTTTGATATCACCCGATTCATCAGGTAAAAATTGACTTTTATTAGCCTTTAAACCGCGATAATCATATGAACCCGGACCCAGGGTACGTGCCTGGAAGCCCCGCAAGCTGTTTGGCCCGCCTATAAAAAATTGCTGGGTATAGGGTAATATGGTCGAATTGCCATAAGGTAAACCCACATCCACCATAAAACGGGTGGCCAGTTTGCTGGTCGGACTTACCTTGTGGAAGAACCTTATTTCATTCTCGAGCTTGAGGTATTGATCAAACGGTGTCCCGAATACAGTGCGCACCTTCCCACTTAAAGTATCAGCGCCGGTTAATATCCCGTATAGATTAGCCGAAGAACTGATCTTACCCATATAATAAAAACTATTGGTCCGGAAATCCTCCGTAGTATTATCATAAACGTAGCTGTAGCTTGGGCCAAAGGTGAGCTGGTTGTCAATCACATGCTTAAGGGTAGGATTGCCGCTTTTTGCTATACTATCTCTATAACGTTGTGTAACGCTGCTTGCATTTACATAGGTAATATCTAACAGATCCAGCGTATTTTGCCTGTGCAGATTTGGTTTCCATTGATACCCCCATGATCCATTATAGGAGTTTAAAGTATACAACTGGGTACGGTTAATTAAAGTGTAACCGGTTGACAAAATGGTATGTGGGATAAAAGCATTGTCGGTATTAAAATTAAACGGACTAATAAACCGCGGCCATGTTACCGAGGGTTGAATACCGAACTGGTTAACATTTAAACCATTATTTACACTGCCAAATTGCTTATCGCTGCTTACAAAAAAGTTGAGTGTAAATAGTTCGGCGCCCTTAAAAGTATTTTTGTTTCTGAAAGTTAAATTAAACTGTGTACCACTAAAGTTTGCAGATGTTTGCCGGCCAATTATTTCGGCAGATAATGATTTCCGCTTGGCCTGCGTTAAAAAGTAATAAACATCTAAAAATGCCGAATCAGGGGTAACATCTTCAAACCGGTTTTTTACATAAGTAAATGGCCCTAACTCTATAAACCTGTTGAGCGAGTTATTGTGCTCGGTGCGGTTGTATATATCGCCGGGATGCAACAATACCGTGTTTTTAAAAATAAAAGGGCGCACTGTTTTTTGACCCCCAATTACATTGTACCAACGGTATTTTACGGCAGAATCTAATTTCAGGGAAGTATCTTTTATTGAATAATGCGGATAAACATAAATATTCCTGATCTTATAGATCCACCTTGCTTCGTCGGGTGTAGCGTCCTTTACCTTCACAAACATATCCACCTGGTGATTACCTGCGCTCGAACTATCATACTTCATGATCAGGTCTTCCGGGGCGAAATAATAAAAGCCTTTTTCTTTTAGTTTGGCGTCAATTCTTATCCGTTCACTTTTAATAACACCCAGGTTGTATTTATCCCCAACCTTTAATAAGCTTTCTTTAGCCGTGCCTGCAACCGCGGTATCCACATCATCTTTATCCTGTGGGAATTCTATTTTGCGATAATGATACGCCGGGCCGATCTGTGCAGTATATACCGCTTTTGCAGTCTTGTTTTTACTGATCGTATCCCCAGTCACCTGTGCAAGAAAATAGCTTTCATTTTGTAACTGGCTTTGGAGTATGGTACTATTTTTAACCAGGTCAACAGAGCTTACTAAAACAGGCGGCTCACCTAAATGTGTATTTATATAATGCCTAAGGCCTCGTACTTTTTTAGTTTGGGTTTTATCATAGATCCATAATTTATACCTCAGGCCCAATATTTTGGCATTGGGCTTTGGCCTTAACAAATCTTCCAGCTCTTCGGTTAAGGCTTTGGCATCACTCTTTTTTATAGATTTATCATCAATTTTTACATGGCCGCCGGTGTACAGTTTTTGCCCCGGCGCCAAAAATTTGGTTGTACTGCACGCGCTTATAAAAACAGCAATTAAAATAAATATGTATCTAAATTTGACCATGTGTTAGTTTGATGTTTGTTTGCTTTGCGGTGACTGATCGGCCGGCTGGGCCTCGGTCACTTCGGCATCATGCTTTTTATCCGCATCTTTCTGTTCTTTTTTCTTTTCTTTCTCCTCTTTTTTGTATTCCTTTTGCAGCGCTTTTTGCTCTTTGGTTTTTTTAGCGAACAGCTCTTTAAAACGGTTATACTCATAAGTTAAGGAGAAACCCAGGCCGGTTTCAACAACCTGGCCCTCAACCACAATAAATTCATCCTTGCGGTAAGCGCGGATCATGTATCGGCCGTCCTCTGTCAGTTTATAATTTACAGATATATTGCCCGCTATATCCGTGGTTTTTTGTCCGGGTTGATTCTGGCCCTCCAGGTTGAAATTGTTGCCTACGGTTACGGTAACCCTGTCATTCAAAAACTGCTTGGATAGGCCTACATTCAGATCGGTGCGATTTTGTTGAACCCCCGTGGAGTAATCAGCGCCCGAAGTGAGCCCGAAGCTCAATTGTACCCCACCAATCAGATTCCCGGCCAACTTGTTCAATTGGTCAGATAGTAAACTGCTCACGCTGTTGCGGATAGCTCCGTTAACTCCCGTACTGCCGCCCTGGCTTTGTAACGGGTTATCGCCTATAAAATGTCCTAATACCAATACCCCCAACACCTGTTTGTTCATTTCATTTGGGTCCTGGCGCACCTGGGCCAGCCGGTCGTTCACTGTGCCAACTACATCCGGAGATACGGCATAAGCACTATCGGGCAACACAATGTCAAAGCTGATATCGGGCTTAAGCAGTTGGTTTTTTAAACTAAGGTTGACATTGAATGGCAGTTTTTGCTTGTACTGAACCGCATTTTGCGATGTATTATCGCCACCTAACTGCTGTTGTACCAGGTCAATAGGGGGTACGTTGGCTATGTAAACGGCGGTTAGGTTAATATCGGCGCTGGTGGGGTCCCCTGTCCATGTGATGGAACTACCTTTTTTAAAGTTGAATTTCCGTTTTACAGTAGCGTATGCCAGGTTATATGATCCGCTCTCAACCGTATAGGTGCCGGTTAAATTTGTTTTTCCGCTGGGGTCAATACCACCGTTTAGATGCGCCTCTCCGCTTAGGTGCACTATATCACCGTTGGCTTCATCAACCACAATAGTAAATTTTGCTGCTTTGTTGATATTGATGGTAGCGGTCACATCCAAACCGTTCAAATCGCTTTTCCTTAGTGAATCGAGCTGTTTTGCTAACAGGATTGAATCCATTTTAGGTGCGTTCTCATTAATTACTTCTACTACGCCCTGGCGGTCTTCCACACCCGGGTCATTTTCGGGTAATACAATGGTCAAATCGGTTTTGTTATTTACCGTGAGATTGGCATCAACAATGGGCGTGTTTATATCACCTCTTACTTTGATATCACTGTTAAGATATAATTTGCCATAATAAAGTTTATTATCTGCTTGCGTTGAATTAACCACCCTGAAATTATCGGAATGGATATTAACGCCAAAATCAAAGTCGGTATAGGTTTTAGTATATACGGTACCCGATACCACAGCTTTATTGCCTGTTGAATCAACCAAAGTAAAATCATTGAACTTTATGCCATCATTATTAAAGGTGATGCTTTCCTTAGGCATGGTAAAGTAAGAATTGAGCATAGCAACATTGAACCCAACCTGGTTAAAATGGACATCGCCCCGAATTACAGGAGCGGTTGGTGCGCCTGTGATCTTTAGCTGGCCGGTTATATCCCCGCTGGAATTCCGGATGCTTCCAAAGCTGAAACCTTCGATACTTTTCATGTTCAGCTTAACAATGTTCAGGTTTAGATCTAAACTGCTTTGCGGGCTGGTGTAATACACCCCGTTCATGTCAACCTGGTTACCTTTGCCTGTGATGCTTACATTCGCTGCATAAGCATTTGGGCTTTGATTATTCACTTTAAGGGCGATATTGCCAACGGTATCGCCTTTGAAATTAAAGTTGCCGATATTTAATGCTGAAGTAAATTTGGGTGAGGATTGGAAATTGCTGATCTCCGCGTTGCCGTTGATCACCCCGCCAATTTGTAAAGAATCCTGCTCAGCGGCACGGGTTAATGTTTCTATACGGAAATTCTTAAAGTCGATGGTCATA
>JABDFM010000018.1 GCA_013286565.1 Bacteroidota bacterium | reverse complement strand
TTTTTTAAAAAAAATGAAATTTTCTGGGTTAAAATTATGATTATTGCAACTATTGGGAAATAATGAACCGTTTTATTAAACCATTAATTAAGGTATTTCCCATTAATTAGATTTTTAACCAACTAAGAAATGATGGAAAGAAACTTCTCCAAGAGAGTACGAATGCTACTTTGCTTCACTATAGCGCTAATAGTGAATATTAATTATGCTGTAGCAGCTACCAGCTACACCTGGACAGGTTTGAGTGGTACTGCCTGGAGTACTAATGGGAATTGGTCGCCAAGTACCGGTCATCCGGTGGCAGGGGATAATGCCACTATACCCAATACTGCCAATAAACCAACTGTGGATGTAGCATCGACTTGCGCCACGCTTACCATTTCGGGTACAACAACCATCACTTTATCAGCCATACTTACCGTTAGCGGGCCACTTACAGTTAATGCAAACCTGGCATTTGCAGGTACAAGTTCGGCGAGTATAGGAGGAGCCAGCGGTTTTGGTTATAATATCGCGATGACTATAGGGACCAATTGCACCCTGACATTCCCATCAGGTTCTTCTCTTACGCTTGGAGGTAATAACTTAAATACGATAACCAACAATGGCACACTGCAGTTTACCAGCAGCACGCTTTCCATGGGATACCAAACAGTGCTCACTAATAATGGCATCTGTAGCCTGGCTTCTACAACTGCAACCTTATCGGGTAATAACGCTGCTATAGCGAATACAAATTCTTTTACGGCCACTTCAAGTACTATTAATATAACCGGTCAGCAAGCTGCTATCACAAATACAGGAGCATCTGCTATTTTTACGTTGAGCGCATCAACTGTAAATATGCCGATAACGAACAATCAGGAAAATATTACCAATTCAAGCGGAGCTACATTTACAGCCGGTAATAACTCAGCCATCAATGTAGGGAGCTACCAGGGGTATATTAATAATTCAGCCACTTTCGCGGCAGGCGGTACGGGCTCGGTATGTACCATAACGTTTACAGGACAGGGTAATGCATCGTCACCATATTCAATAACTAATACCGGGACTTTTACTGTAGGGCCAACATCCAGCATCAATGCAAAAGGCACAGATCCATCAAACCCTATAAAAATCAATAATGTGTCGGGGACTTTTACTTTAAAATCCGATGCTACTGGCTCTGCGTCTGTCGGGCCAATTGGCGCCGGCTCATCTTTTGTTGGCACATTTAATGTAGAACGCTATATAACCGGGGGTAGCACTTTTTACCGGGGTTACCGTATATTTTCTTCACCTGTTAATGCAGCTACCGATGCATCAGGTAACAAAATATATAGTTTAAATTATGTACAAACTTACGCATTGGTTACAGGTGCCGCAGGTGGGGGCTTTGACAAAACCGGCAACCCGAGCTTATATTTATTTCGCGAAGACCAGGCAATTTCCAACGCTACTTTTACCAGTGGAAATTTCTGGGGCATATCAAAAATAAATAACTCTCCTGTTTATAATTATTACCTGAATGGCGGAGCCACTACCTATAACATACCTGTGGGCAATGGTTTCCTGTTCTTTTTCAGGGGCGACCGGACCACCAATTTAGCTAACAAATATACACCGGGTACAAACGCCGAAAGTGTTACTATGATGGCATCCGGTACATTAAACCAGGGATCTTACACGGTGCATACCTGGTATAGCCCCGGTTCGGCGACCCTGAGTTATACCACCGGAATTGCCAACGTGGGGGTGCGGGGTTATATCATGGTGGGTAACCCCTATGCCAGCCCGATCGACTGGGAAACGTTTCAGCAAACTACAAGCACTTCAGGGATATATGGTACATCCCTAATGCATGATTATTACTATGCACTTAATCCGAAAAACCATAACTACGGTACCTATATCAAGGGAAACGCAGGCGTTGGTACCAATAATGCTACTAATATCATTGAAAGCGGCCAGGGCTTTTTTATTGCTGATAGTTGTTCATGCTCACAACTCATATTTAACGAATCTGCAAAGACTACGTCACAAGCTACCGGTTTGAGTTTATTTATGGGAACACCCGCTTCGAATGCCAATATGCAATACCTGCGCCTGCAGTTGGCTGAAGATACCGTTAATACGGATGATATGCTTTTACGCTTCGACAGCAATGTAAGTACTGCCTATAAATCAAACGTGGATGTACCTTATAAAGTAGGATTTGGCGATGTGAGCCTGGCAAGTTTGTCAAGCGATCATGTTCCGCTGGCTATTAATGTTCAGCCTTTGCCAAAAACGAGCGAAACTATCGGCTTAACAATAAATGCAAATGCAGATGGCATTTATTCCTTAAATATGAAGGACCTGGTTAGCATGCCCCAGATCTATGATATCTGGCTGATGGATGCTTATAAAAAGGACTCGCTGGATATGCGGCATAATCAGACCTACCGCTTTAATGTATTAAAAAGCGATACCAACTCATTTGGCTCCAAACGCTTTTCTCTTGTTTTGCGTCAGAACCCTGCGTACGTTTATAGCCTGTTGAATTTTACGGCAACAAAAGCGCCTGCGAGTACTAACAGCGCCGCGCAGGTGCAACTGACCTGGGAAACAAAGAACGAACAAAACTATACCAATTTTACTGTGGAACGAAGCACTGATGGCGGGAAAACGTTTGACGTGATAGGAAGCGAGCAATCAAATGCACAAGGAACTTACGGCCTTTTGGATAAAAATCCGGTTGTGGGTCAAAACCTTTACCGCTTAAAACAGGAGGATATTAATAATAACATCACCTATTCAGCAATTGTGCTGGTATTTTATGCTGACCTTGGCGGCAACCTGGTTAAAAACAACATTAACGTGTATCCTAATCCGGCAAAAAGTACCATCAATCTAACGATACCTGCTGGTATTAATTCAGCCACTATCTACCATATACAAATAACCAACAGTTTCGGCTTACTGATCAAACAGGGCATATCGACACAACCTAACTGGCAGGCAAGCGTTATCGACCTACTCCCGGGGACATACATCGTTAAGGTGCTGAACAATAAAGACAATGCCCTTATAGGCAATGCCAAATTTGTGAAATTGTAATAGGTGTTTATAGAGCCAAAACCACGCCCGCACTCAGGCGGCAAATAAAAGATCAGCTTTTTCGGCTGATCAGATACTTCAATGTAAAAATAAATAATTAACTAAAAACTTAAAAAATAAACTCACGTGAATTTAATTTTTAAGCAAGCTAATCTTAACCTTTAAATATAAGTAATTATATTATTGATTAAATAAATATAACTACCGCATCATCATTAAGATAATATCAAATAATACCTTAATTTATGGTTAAGTACGCTAAAAATACTTATGAAACTAATTCAATAAGTAGCCGTAATAAAGACAATTAATATGCCGCTACCTTTAAATTGCAGTAAATATTTATAAAAAATTATTTTAAACCAAGCTATTTTGAAACGACTGTTACTTTATTTGGTTGCTGTTTGTATCTCGTTTTTATCTTCGATAAATAATGCGTGGGCACAGGCTCCAAACATTTCTTACAGTACACCTACTAACATTTATACAGTAGGTACGGCCATCACTTCATTAACTCCACTAAATGCAGGTGGTGCGGTTCCGGCTACTACTTATGGGCAGGTAACTACTCTTGTTGCCAGCGGCACAGGGCTTTCAAACCCACAAGCAGTCACCACAGATGGCGCAGGCAACATATACGTTGCGGATTTTGGAAACAATTTGATCCGTAAAGTTACTCCCGCGGGTGTAATGACCACATTTGCCGGCAACGGAATAGCGGGCGAGCTTGATGGCACTGGCACAGCAGCAGAGTTTAATGCCCCGGATGGAATTGCTTATGACGGCACAGCCAACTTATATGTTGCAGACGCCACCGGAAATGTAATACGGAAAATTGTTGTTGCCACGGGCGTGGTAACCACTTACGCAGGTAGTGGTGCAACAGGCTCAGCAAATAATGCTACACTTTTAACATCGACCTTTAACGGCCCTGCCGGTTTAGCTTTGGATGGCTCCGGTAACATGTACATCTGCGACCAGGGGAATAATATAATAAGGATGATCTCCGGCACTACGGTAAGCACTTTGGCCGGCAGCGGCGCGCCAACTGCAGTTAATGGTACCGGTACAGCGGCATCATTTAACCAGCCGAATGATTTAATTGCAGACGGATTGGGTAATGTATATGTTGCGGATTATGGGAATAGTTTGGTCAGAAAGATCGTTGTGAGCACAAAAGTGGTTACAACATTTGCCGGTAGTGGTGCAGCAGGATATGCTGACGGTGCAGGAACGGCGGCCATATTTAATCGTTTATCAAGTTTGTGCACGGATGCGTCAGGTAATTTATTGATCGCGGATCTTTCAAATTATAGAATAAGGTTGATTACTACTCCTGCTGCAGTGGTGACCACCATAGCCGGTAGCGGAACCGGTGCTGAAACTAATGGAACCGGCACAGCAGCAGCCTTTAATAACACGGGCGGTATATGTATTGATAACTCGGGTAATTGCTATATAGTGGATTTCCCTACAGCTACTACCGGCACGGTCAGAAAAATGGTGCTTACCGGTTATACAATAAGCCCGGCATTACCTGCCGGTCTTAGCTTTAACGTTACTACGGGCGTTATATCGGGTACACCTACAGCAAGCTCTGCAGCCACCACTTATACCATCACCGGCTACAATGCTGTAGGTAGCAGCAGCTTTACAATAAGCATAGCCTGCGGGGTGGGAGTTAGATGGACGGCAGGAAGCAATACAACTGCCTGGGCAACACCCGGCAACTGGAGCCCGAACGGGGTTCCTGGAGTAAACGATGCGGTTACCATTGGGGTTTCTGCTTATACAAATAATAAGGAGCCTGCAATAACAGCAGCTGATGTAACGGTCGGTTCAATTACGTTTGGCTCGGCCCATAATGGAACTTTAACAATTACTTCACCAAGGACATTAACAATAGGGGGTAATCTTACTGTCAATACCGGTGCTTCGCCAACCATAACAGGTACCGGCGCTATCAACATTGCGCCAGGCGCCAATGTTAGCATTAACGGAACAGGAGTATTGACCAATACTTTAACCGGCAAATTCACGCTAAAGTCAGATGCAACAGGTTCAGCTTCGATGGGCCCATTAGCTTCCGCAGCCGCATTTACCGGGAGCGGGACAAGCACAATATATGTGGAAAGGTATTTTACAGGTGGCAGTAACACGTACAGGGCCTATCGCCTGGTATCGTCACCTGTTAATATTGCTACGGTGGGCAGTAATAATGTTTATAATTTAGATTATATTAAGGCTTCTGCACTGGTTACCGGTGCTGCAGGAGGTGGCTTTGACAAAACAGGTAATCCCACTTTGTATTTATTCCGCGAAGATCAGGCGGTATCAGGTGCCACTTATACCAGCGGTAATTTTTGGGGGATCAGCGCCATTAATAATGCACCTACCTATAATTTATACTTAAATGGCGGGGCTACCACTTATAATCTACCTGTAGGAAATGGGTTTCTCTTCTTTTTCAGGGGCGACCGTACTACCAACTTGGCCCTTAAATACACCACAACAACGAGCGCCGAAAGCGTAACGTTTACAGCATCGGGCAAACTAAACATTGGCCAGATAACGGTAAGCGATTGGTACACACCAGCCTCTTCGAATATAGGATTTACTAATACAGTTGGCAATGGCGCAGTACAGGGGTATAATTTAGTAGGCAACCCTTATGCCAGCTCTATTGATTGGGAAACTTTTCAAACGGCAACCACAACAACCGGAATTTATGGCTCAAGCGTAGGTACTACCATCTATATGCTTAATCCCTTAACCCATAATTATGGCTCTTATACAAAAGGAGGTGGAGGTATTGGAACCAATAATGCTACAAATATCATATCAAGCGGGCAGGGTTTCTTTGTAGTGGCTACCGCTGCAACGGCCAAGTTGATCTTTAACGAGTCGGCAAAATCAGTTTCTCAACCTACAGGGGTTAGACTGTTTATGGGGACGCCCGATGAAAACGCCAATGTTCAATACCTGCGCCTTCAATTTGCTAAGGATTCTATAAATACAGATGATATGCTGGTACGCTTTAACACCAATGCCACCACTGCATATAATGCCGTTGTTGATGCGCCATATAAACCCGGATATGGGCAATTAAGCTTATCGAGCATGTCAAGCGACCATATTCCATTGGCTATTAATGTGCAGCCCTTGCCTAAAACAAGCGAATCTATCAGTCTGAAAATAAACACCAATGCAGATGGCATTTATTCCTTAAATCTGAAAGATCTGGTGGGCATGCCGCAGCTTTATGATATCTGGCTAATGGATGCTTACAAAAAGGATTCGCTGGACATGAGGCAGAATAAATCTTACCGTTTTAATGTGTTTAGAAACGATACCAATTCCTATGGGTCAAAGCGTTTTACCCTGGTTATCAGGCAGAATATGAATTATGCTTACCAACTGATCAATTTTACTGCCGCTAAAGCAGTGCCGGTAATTATTGGTACTAAGCAGGTGCAGGTGGTTTGGGAAACGAGAAACGAGCAAAACTACACCAACTTTACGGTTGAGCGCAGCACCGATGGTGGTAAAACCTATGATGTGATAGGCAGTGAACAATCAAACGCCCAGGGAACCTATAGTCTTTTGGACCAAACGCCCGTTAATGGGCAAAACCTTTACCGTCTTAAACAGGAGGCTATTGATAATTCAATTACCTACTCAAATATAGTTCCGGTATTGTTTTCTGATGTAACAGGCAAAACTTTGGCTAACAGTCTGAGTGTTTATCCTAACCCGGCCACTGCTTCTATCAGCCTGGCATCCGGTTTAACACCAACTACTGCCGCTACATACGATATCAGGTTCATGACCAGCTCCGGTATTATAGTGAAACAAGTTACCGCAGCTCAACCTGCATGGCAGGGCAATGTAAGCAATCTGACGCCGGGTATCTATGTGATACGGATGTTCAATAACACAAATGCAAGCCTGGTTGGCGAAACCAAATTCGTGAAATTATAATAAGCCTTTTACCACAATAATTATTAAAATGCAGCGGCCGGATATAAAAAATCCCCGCTGCATTTTTTGCAGAAGGGATAATTAAAACAATTTATAGAAAGGTTTTTATGACGATTTACTGCCGCTAACTCTACCGTTGGTAAGTTGCAATTGACTGATAATACCATCAACCACTTTAGGGATATCTTCAATATTTTTTTGAGGGTTCTTATGCACTTCGCCTACGCCAAAGCCGCGCCAAACAACCTGCTTGGTACGTGTATCTATCAGATCAATAATGATGGTGCCTTCTTTGTAATGTTCCTTATCAACAGCAGTTTCACCGCCATAATACGCGAAAGGAGCAAATCCCCCATAGTAATAAGGACGGTACCCCCAACCCCAGCCAAATCCAAACCCCCAGCCGGGATAAAAGCCTGACCCGTAATAGGTGTCAGCATATACAGTTTTTGAGCCTATACCCACTTTAGCGGTATAAGTTACCAGCAGGTCGGGGTTATTTGTTTGTAACCGTAAGCCTTTGGTAGTTAATGACGCCACAGCGGCATCCTTAATTTTAAGATCGGCAACATTACCCGCAGAGCTTGCATTTTTTTGGCCTGCCGGCGACATCCAGGCGAAAGAATGATACCTGCCCATTTTGGTTGTATTAATACCGGCAGTATAATAATTGTAGCTGCTGCATGCTGATAACCCGGAAACAATTAATAAGCCGAGTACCAGGTAAGTTGATGTTTTCATGATATTGCCCTCTTTAGATTGGTTAGACTATTTAAAGTTAAAAGGTTTAATCGTAAAATTAATTTTCAACGCTTTTTTAAGTAATTTCTTCACGACAAATATTTACCCACAATAGGCATGCGCCTGCCCATACCAAACGCCTTCGGAGATACCCTTAGTATAGGCGGTGTTTGATAGCGTTTATGCTCAGCAAGGTTTACCAGTTTTAGCACCCTGCGTACGGTTTGTTCATCATAACCCATTTTAATGATCTCGCCTGATGAGCACCTGTTTTCGATATATTCGGTCAGTATCGGATCAAGCACATCATATTCAGGCAGCGAATCGGTATCCTTCTGGTCAGGCCGCAATTCCGCTGACGGTGGTTTCACAATGGTGTTTTCAGGTATGATCTCCCGCTCGCGGTTAAGGTGCCTGGCCAGTTCAAAAACCTGAGTTTTATAAACATCGCCGATAACCGAGATGCCACCGCACATATCGCCGTACAGCGTTCCGTAGCCTACTGCTGCCTCACTTTTGTTTGAGGTATTTAAAAGAATATAGCCAAACTTATTGCACATAGCCATTAGCACCACGGCCCGGCTGCGCGATTGAATGTTTTCTTCGGCGATATTAAAGGGCAAATTATTGAATTGAGGCTGAAGCGTGTTTTCAAATGCCTCGGTAATATGCCTTATAGCGATGATTTCGTGTTTGCAACCCAGATTTTTGACCAGGTCTTCCGCATCCTTTATCGAATGATCGCTCGAAAAACGCGACGGCAGCAAGACAGCCATTACATTATGCGGCCCCAGTGCCTCGGCAGCCAGTGCACAAACAACTGCTGAATCGATGCCACCGGATAGCCCTAATATGGCGCTCTTAAAGCCTGATTTATAAAAATAATCCCGGATGCCTAAAATAAGCCCCTGGTGTATCTGTTCAATATTGCTTTGCCTTTCGGCCCGCATATTTGAGGGCTGCTGTAATTTTATTTCAGCCCGGTTCTTCAGGATATAATAGCTTACATTTTCTTCAAAATAAGGCAGCTCGTCAACCATGTTACCGATGTTATCAAAAACCAGCGAACCGCCGTCAAATATCAATTCGGTTTGTGCGCCCACATGGTTCACATAAAATAAAGGCAGGTTGTATCGCCGTGCATTTTCACTCAATATGGCTATACGTTCTTCGTCATGGTTATAAGCAAATGGTGATGCCGCTATATTGATCATCACATCAGGCTGCTCTTTGATCAGCATATCCATCGGGCGGGTTACGTACAGTGGGTTTTCGATGGTGTTCCACAGATCCTCGCATATCGTAAGCGCTATCCGATGCCCTTTAAAATCAATACAGCTAAATTCAGTGGATGGCTCAAAATAGCGGTATTCGTCAAATATGTCGTAGTTGGGCAGCAGGGCTTTGTTTACAATAGCTTTTACCTCGCCATTTTCAATAAAATAAGCGGAGTTATTCAACTCCTTGCCTTCAGGGTTGTTATTGAACGTAGGTAGCCCGATAATACATGCTATACCATGGCAAGCTGAAGCGATCTTCTTAGCAGCTTCATCACAAAGACCGATAAATTCCTTAAATTCTAAAAAGTCGCGCGCGGGGTAACCGCATACGCAAAGCTCGGCAAACACGATCAGGTCGGCATTTTGTTTTTTTGCCTGGTTAATGTGGTCGATGATCTTAGCGGTATTCGATTCAAAATTACCTACATGATAGTTCAATTGTGCCAGTGCGATCTTCATATTACAGATGATATCAATTTGCTTGCGTTAATGCGGCTGAAAAAATTAATTTTGCTAAAAGAACAAAAATGATCTTCAACTCTACCAAAGCAAAACAAATTTACCTAATTTTTCTGACGAGTTTGCTATTAACCAGCTGCGGCCGTTCTAAAAAAGTGGATGTAAGCAATATTGATCTTAGTGTGACAATTGAACGCTTTGACCATGATCTGGATGCCATGCGCAGCAAACCTATACTGGCACAAGCTACTTTTATGGAAAAAAAGTACGGCGTTTTTTACCAGGATTATATAGAACGGGTGATGCAGGCCGGAACCGTTAGGGATACAGCCTATTTTAAAGCTTTGCGCGATGTGTTTGCATCGCAGGCATATACCGATTTGAAACATGAAGTGGATTCCATCTATCCCAACATGGATAAACAAAACGAAGAACTGACCGAAGCATTTAAATACATCAAATACTATTACCCCAAAATGAAGCTGCCTAAGGTATATGCCTATTTTTCGGGTTTCCAGGCGCAAACATCGCTGGGTGATGGCTATTTTGGTATCGGATTGGATATGTTTTTGGGCGCTGATTCCAAATTTTATCCCGCACTTACCGAGACTTTGCCGCGTTACATCACACGCAGGTTTACGCCTGATAATATTACACCTCGGGTAGTGGAAGGATTGGCGCGGGAGGATATGTTCCCGCCCAACCCAGCAGATAAATCCCTGCTCTCTAAAATGGTGTATAATGGCAAAATATTGTATTTTATGGATAGGATTTTGCCAGATGTGCCCGATTCCACCAAAATTGGCTATACCGCCAAACAAGTAAAATGGTGCGATGATTTTAAAGGAAATATATGGGGCTACTTTTTGGAAGAGAACCTGTTGTATGAAACCGACTACGATAAGATCCAAAAGTTCATAGGCGAAGCGCCCTTTACACCAGGCTTAGGCGAAAAAAATGAAGCTGCCCCAAAATTGGCCTTATGGACTGGCTGGCAAATTGTGAGGCAATACATGGATAAAAACCCGAAGATCACTTTACAGCAATTAATGGCCGATAACGACGCCCAAAAGATACTGAACGAGTCTAAATACCGCCCTAAGTAGTTCTGAGTTGAAGTTTCATAAGGTGTCTTTATCTATATTTGGACAATGCAAATCATCCATGCGCTGCAAGACTGGTGGCAACATCAAACCTGGCTCGAAATTATTGGTGTAATTACCGGCCTGCTTTGCGTTTACCTGGCAGCTATCAATAATATTTGGAACTGGCCCACTGCCATTATCAGTGTAGGCATATACATTTTTATTTTTTTGCATGCCAGGCTCTATGCCGATATGGGTTTGCAGTTCTACTTTATGGGTATGAACATTTACGGTTGGTATTTTTGGAGCAAAAAGCCAGCATCCGAAATAAAAACCCCGGTTGCTTTGATCACCCAAAAACAGATTTTAGTTTCCATTTTAATTATAGCTGTTGTAACCCCCACATTGGGCTTTCTTCTCATAAAGCTTTCGCCGATTTTACATTATACACCCGCATCTTATCCTTATATCGATAGTTTTTGCACCGCTTGTAGTTTGGTAGCGCAGGTATTTTTGGCCCGTAAAGTTTTGGAGAACTGGCTGATATGGATATTTGTGGATATTATTTATGTAGGTGTTTATATATTTAAGGGGCTGGATCTGACGGCTTTTATGTATGCTGTTTATGTAGCAATAGCCGCGTTAGGTTATATCGATTGGAAAAAGGATTATAAAAAACAGCTTGTGTAATTTCAGATTTCGGATGTTCGATTTCGAATTTACTTTAGTAAATCAATATTTAATTATTGCAGAACTCAAAAAATGGAACAATCCGAAATCCGAAATCCGAAATCCGAAATAAAAAAAATCGCTATTGTTGGTCCAGAATCAACCGGCAAGTCAACCATGTCTGCTTATTTGGCTGACCATTACCAAACGGTTTGGGTGCCTGAATATGCCCGCGGCTATTGTGAAAAACTAACCGAACCGCCTACCTGGCAGGATGAGATCAACATGTTTTACGGCCAGATAGCCTTGGAAGAGGAATATCTGCCTCAAGCAAATAAGCTGCTGATCTGTGATACCACATTCATCACCGTAAAAATATGGAGCGACTATACTTTTGGCCGCTCGCCGCAGGAGGTGCTGGATGAATTGCCCAAACACCCTTACGATCTTTACCTGCTACTAAGCATCGATTTACCCTGGGAAGAAGATCCGCTCCGCGATTTCCCCCACATGCGCGAATATTTTATGGAGGTTTGGTACAAAGAATTAAATGCCCTGAAGGCCAATTATGTACTCATATCAGGCACAGGGCAGGATAGATATGATAGTGCGGTAGCGGCTATTGATGATTTTTTAATGTCGAGATGATTTGAATGCGGAAGTCGGAATGCCAATTGCGGAATGATTTTTTTAAGTGTTGAATCGATAAAGGAATTATGTTCAGACAAACAATTCCGCAATCGAACTTCCGCATTCCGAAATTATTATACCCCTCCATGCAACGTTCAAAAATACCCTGCGTCATATAACCTGAAAGCTGAAAATTTGGAATCCGTTTACATTGATAAGCATTACGACCTGGTGGTCGAGTGTAAGCAGGGCAGTAAAAAAGCCTGCTTCGAGCTGTACCGTTTGTATTCGAAAGCGATGTTGAACGTCGCCTTCCGGATAGTGGGCAGTATTGACGAAGCGGAGGATGTTTTACAGGAGGCCTTCTTAGATGCTTTTAACAGGGTGAAGGATTTCAGGCAGGAAACCACTTTCGGATTGTGGCTTAAACAGATTGTAGTGCACCGGGCCATTAACCTGCTGCGCAAACGCAAATTAGAGTTGGTTGAACTGCAGGACGATCAGCTGGATAACATAGCTGACGAGGAGGGTGAGGATGACGAGGAAATACAACACAAAGTGGCTTTGGTTAAAGAGGCCATGAAAGAATTGCCGGAAGGTTACCGGTTAGTAATATCGTTGTACCTGCTTGAAGGGTACGACCACGAAGAAATAGGACAAATATTAAACATATCAGAAAATACCTCAAGGACCCAGTTTTTGAGGGCGAAAAGAAAACTGAATGAGATTTTAAAAAGAAAAGGAATAACATCATGAGCAAGCGATTAGAGGATTTCATCAAAAACAACCGGGAAGAGTTTGACGACATTGAGCCGTCGGCTGACCTTTGGCAAAAGATTGAGAAACATCTGCCGGAGGCGGGGGTTGCCTTAAAAAAGCGCGAAGCAAAAACGTTTTCGCTCAACTTCGTTTTGCGGGTGGCGGCTTCCGTGATCATTGTGATGGGTATCTGTTTCGTTTTTTACCTGCGTCACGAAAAAACGGGCGGTATTGATTATGCGGCCATCAACCCGGTATATGCTAAACAGCAAACACAATATGTATCCCTGGTTGAAAGCAAACGTAACGAGTTAAAAGCCATTGCCAAAACAGACCCGGAATTGTACAAGGAGTTTAGCACTGAAATAGCTAAACTGGATTCTACTTATAACAAACTGAATAACGACCTGGCCACCAGCCCTAACCAGGAGCTTGTTTTACGGGCCATGATCAGGAACCTGCAAATACAAACAGAGGTGCTTAACCAGCAGCTGAATGTAATAGAACAGTTTAATCAAACTAAAAAGGAACAAAAAAATGAAACTAAAAATATTTAAACCTATCATCTTCTTAATGGCCTTATTAGCCTTAGGCGGTCAGGTGCTTGCTCAGGATACATCCACAATTTCGGGCACTGATAGTAAGTCGGTTAAAAGTATCAAGATCCTGAATTTAAAACTGGATGTGAATGTAAAACCTATCGAGATAGCCATGGACAACCTGAACGTCAGTTTAAACTCGGGTTTGAAAAACCTTAATCAAAACCTCAGCATCATTGGCCCGGTAATATCCACCAACGTGAATAATATAGTGAGTAATATCCATGTGGATGTAAATGATGACGACCTGAATGTAACGGTTGATAATGGCGGGATACAGGAAAAGGTAAAAAATTACAGTAAAAGCTATTCTGTTGATGCCAATGATAAATTGGAGATCAGCAATAAGTACGGCAGCGTTGTGGTAAATACCTGGAATAAAAACGAAGTAAAGGTTGATGTACAAATAAAAGGTATTGCAAGGGATGATGAAACCGCCCAGAAACTGGTTGATGCCATCAGCATTTCGGATAGTAAAAATGGAAATGTGGTATCATTCAAAACAAATTTTGGTGGCAGCAACGGGAATAATTCCATATGGGACTTATTTAATGACCGGAACGACCATCACAAGGCAGAAGTAAATTATACCATCTACATGCCTTCAAAAAATGCGCTGGCGATAGATAACCGTTATGGCGCTACCCAATTGCCCGATTTTGAGGGTAAGGTAGAGATCAACAGCGCTTACGGAAGTTTTTCGGCCAAGGCACTTACCCATGCGGGGAACGAGATCAAGGTTAAATATGGCAGCGCCAGTATTGAAAGCCTTGGTTCGGGCTCGCTTGATGTTGGTTATGGGAGCCTTGAGTTGGGTTCGGTAGATAAACTGAATGCCGATATCAGCTACAGCTCGGTACGGATAGGGAAAATAAGAAACTCGGCAAATATAGATGCCAGGTATGCAGGTGGTGTGCAGATAGACGATCTCGATAGAAATTTTACAAGTTTTTCCGTTAACGCTTCGTACTCCAGCATTAAGGTTAACCTGAATAACTCAACAAATGCCGATTTTGATGTAACTGTGCATTATAGCGGATTTGATTATGGTGGTGTCCCGGTAGAGATCACCCAAAAAGACCCGCCGGATTCTGCAAGAGGTTTCCATTCAACCCAAAACTATAAAGGCCATATAGGTAAAGGCGATGGCGGCAGGATGATCAGCATCCACTCAACTTATGGGGGTGTTAAGTTTGAATGACTATTGTAGAGACGCAATACTTTGCGTCTCTTTTCATTCCGGATTTGTTGATTAAGAGGGACGCAAAGTATTGCGTCTCTACGGTTAAAGAACCCTGCACAACAAACCCTTCAAATACTCGCCTTCCGGAAATGAGGCCCTTACCGGGTGATCTTCCGGCTGGCAGAACTGATAAATAAACTGCACCTCTTTACCGGCATCCAATGCGGCCCATGCCAGCACCTGTTTAAAGGCATCGATATCCATTGCGCCAGAGCAGGAAAAAGTGGCCAGCAAACCACCACTGTTAAGCAGCAGCATACCCATACGGTTCAAATCTTTATAAGCACGTGATGCTTTATTTAAAGCCGACCTCGACGGGGCATATTTGGGTGGATCGAGGACCACGATATCAAATTTCTCGCCTTGTTCCCTCAACACCCTTAACTGCTTGTTCACATCTGATTGTATCGCTGTATGTTTTGATGCATCCAAATTATTTAGCTCAATATTTTGCTTTAATGTTTCTATTGCCAATGCCGAACTATCTACACTGGTAACTGCAATTGCGCCATTTTGCAGACTATTGAGCGTGAAGCCGCCAGTATAAGAAAAGCAATCCAATACTTTTTTTCCTTTGGAATGCAGGGCGACAATATGCCGGTTATCCCGCTGATCGCAATAGAACCCCGATTTCTGTCCTTCGGCTATATTGATGCCATAGCTGATGCCATTTTCAAGCACTTTCACCACATCCGGCGGATGTTGGCCGGCAAGCACTTGGTTAATGGTTCCCAACCCTTCGTGCGCACGGGATGAAGCGTCGCTTTTATCAAAGATACCTTCGGGTTTTAACAGCTTTTGCAGTTCGTCAATGATCACCGGCATTATATTTTCTATGCCGGAGGTAAGCACCTGTACCGCAAGATAATCTGCATATTTATCTACAATTAGTCCCGGTAAATAGTCAGCTTCGCTAAAAATAAGTCGGCAGGTATTGGTACTCCCATCCTCAAGAAGCTCACTGCGACTTGCGACGGCAACCGCCACTTTTTTACGGAACCAATCTTCATTTACCTCCGTATTCTCATTCCATTCCAATAGCCGTAATGCTACCCTCGATTGGTCGTTATAAAAGCCATAAGCCATGAAATCGCCCTTATCATTTAGCAAGCGAACGATGTCACCATTAGCGGGTTTACCCTTTACCTTTTCTATCGCACCCGAAAACAGCCAGGGATGGCGTTGAAGCACTGCCTTTTCTTTGCCTTTTTTTAATATTACATCAACCATGCCGCAAAGGTATAACTTCTAACTACTTGTTTCTTTGCTTGTAACTGCCTAAGTTTGCGCCTCAATAAAATTTTATGGCTAAGGCATCTGATATAAAAAATGGCAATATTCTCCGCTTTAATGGAGAGTTGGTGCAGGTTGAAGAATTCTTACACCGTACACCAGGTAATTTGCGAGCGTTTTACCAGGCACGTATGCGTAATATAAAAAGCGGCAAACTGGTTGAATATCGTTTCCGCACCGATGAGGAAGTAGATATAGCACGCGTTGAAACTAATGATTATCAATACCTGTATGAAGATGGCAGCGACCTGGTGGTGATGGATAATACCACTTATGACCAGCATAATGTGCCAAAATCGCTATTTGGCACAGCGGTAAAATTTCTGAAAGAAGGAATGAATGTGATCGTCGCTTTTGAAAGCGACATGCCTATTATGGGTCAGATCCCCGGCTCAGCCGAATTGGAGATCACTTATACCGAGCCTGCCGTTAAAGGCGATACTTCAACGGGCGCAATGAAAAATGCAACTGTTGAAACAGGAGCCGAAATTAAAGTTCCTTTATTTATCAATATTGGTGATAAAGTAAAAGTTGACACCGCCTCCGGCGCTTACGTGGAGCGGGTGAAAGGATAAGCCCCCAACCCCCTAAAGGGGGAGAATATTATAAAAAGAAAAGCTCCCAATATCGGGAGCTTTTTTTATAGCTTTTATAGTTTATAATTAATGTAAATTAGGCTCTGATAATCAGTGAATTAATCGGGCATCAATTTGGCTATGGACAGTACCAACGATCTTTTCAATAAAATCACTTTTTTTACTGAACCTGAGTTTAAGAAGGAATTATTGCAGCACGGCAAGCTGCTTTCCTTCAATAAAGGAGATGTTATTGTACGTGATGGACAGTATGTAAAATTTTTACCCATCGTTTTAAAGGGGGCCATCCGCGTTTTTCAGCAAAGCGAGGATAGGGAAATATTGTTATACTATGTAAGGGCAGAGGAAACCTGTACCATGTCGCTGGCTGCTGCTTATTTTAATAACAAAAGCACCTCGCATGGCGTGGTGACAGAACCCACCGATGTGCTGATCTTCCCTGCAAGCCTGATCGATCAATGGCAATTAAAATATCCATCGTGGAACAGGTATGTGATGCAAATGTTCAGAACAAGATATGACCAATTGATCAACTCGTTCCAGGGTGTTGCATTTGAACACATGGATGCCCGCGTAATGGAATATTTAAAAAATACGGCCCGCAAAGAAGAAAGTAAATTCATTAATCTATCCCACCAGCAATTAGCCGACGAACTCGGAACTACCCGGGTGGTCATATCCCGCATATTGAAGGAATATGAACGGCAGAACAAGATAAAGTTGTTCAGGGGTAAGATCCAGTTGCTTTAATTAATATATTTTCGCTATGTATCTTTTGATACCGTTCTGATCTTTAATGGCTTATAATTTTGTTTTTAAATAATTATCAAACTTAAAAACGAAAAAGATCATGAAAACACTACACTGCTCCGATGCCGGCTTCGATTGTAAAGCTGTTATACACGCCGAAACAGATGAAGAAGTATTAACCCAAGCTGCCGAACACGCACTTACCGTACATGGTACGGCTGTTACTCCTGAAATGGCTCAACAAATACAAACTTTGATCAAAGAAGAGTAGGCAGGAATCGCTTTTATAGAATTGACAACTTTCAAAAAGTTGTCAATTCTTAGAACTTAATTAATTGGCTTAAATATCCTGCTCCAGCGTATTTTGCTGAATAAACTTTCTGATGAATCAATACTCATGATCGTGACAATCGCCTTGCCTACAATATGATCTTCGGGTACATATCCCCAAAACCTGCAATCGAGCGAATTGTGGCGATTATCGCCCATCATCCAGTAATAGTTCATTTTAAAAGTGTAGCTATCCGCTTTCTTGCCATTGATCCATATCTCCTTGCCATTTATCACAATCTTATTATTTTCATAAAGCTCGATAGCCCGACGGTATAAGATAATAGTGGAATCATTCAAAGGGATGGTCATACCTCGTTTTGGCAATACCAACGGCCCGAAATTATCCTCATTCCATTTAAATTTTTCGTTATGCGGAAAGATCTCGGCGTTATAAGCACCGGCTTTTTCTATAACCGGCGTAATACTCTTGATGTTGGAATAGCTTTTCATCGCGGAAACGTGTTCCGAAGGGATGATCATTTCATAAGTATTCTGCAACGGCTGATTCATGATGGTGATATTAAAATCATGGATGATCTGCGGATTGATATCGGTGCCATCTGTAACTACCGTATAAGAAGTTTGCTGCTTCTCTGCATTTGTAGCAGCTTTTCCGTTGATATAAACTTGTCCATTTACAATGGTCAGTACATCGCCGGGGGTAGCCTGGCAGCGTTTGATCAAAGCGGTGCGTTCATCAACGGGCAGGTTATAAGATGGATCAGCTTCTTCGGGCTTATTAAAAACAACAATATCTCCCTTTTTTACGTCGGTAAACCCTGGCAGTCGCCAATACGGCAACTGAAGGATGTCCCAGTAGGTTTTAACACCATAAACTTTAGGCTCTGTAAATGGTATGGAAATCGGCGTAAAAGCAAGCCTCGGGCCATAGCTGATCTTGCTTACAAAAAGATAATCGCCGGTTAGCTGCGTGCCTTCCATAGAACCGGATGGTATAGCATAAGCTGAAAATAATAACCCCCGGATAATAGTTGAAGCGATCACTGCGAACAAAATGGCATCAACCCACTCGCGGGTCTTGGATTTTTTAGGCTTTGGGGTATCGTCGCTTTTTTTAAAGATATTCCATTTCATAAGCAAGGGGTTTACTTGCGATTAGATAGGAAAGATGAACATATGTTACAAAATGATTGACTTTTTAAGAATTGACAACTTTTTAAAAGTTGTCAATTCTCCCTACATTCTGTATTTTTGCTATGAGGTAAAATTGGATAAAGTAAAAGTATTAGAAAGGTATCTTCCGCCCGAGGCCGCGCCGCTGATAGGCCGGTGGATTGATTACTTTAAGTGTGAGTTTAAGATTTCCCGCAACCGGAACAGTAAGTTTGGCGACTATCGTCCGCCGCATGATGGCAAAGGCCACCGCATCTCTGTAAATTATGATCTTAATATATATGCGTTCCTGGTAACTACCGTGCATGAGTTTGCGCACCTGCATACCTGGAACGAGCACAAGCACAAAGCCAAGCCACATGGCGCTGAATGGAAGAACAATTTCAAAAAAATGATGCAGCCATTTTTTGAAAAGGAGATATTTCCGCCGGATGTGAAGCATGCCATCGTGCGGTATTTGAATAACCCTGCTGCCTCAAGCTGTACCGACCTGCATTTATATAAATCGCTGCGCTTGTATGATGCCCCCAAACCCGAAGCGCATTTGACGGTTGAAAAAATACCGATGAATGCACTATTCAAGCTGAAGAATGGGCGGGTATTCCGTAAGGATGAAAAATTACGGAAACGCTATAAGTGCACGGAGATTAAAACCAAAAGGGTTTATTTGTTTAGCCCGGTGGCAGAGGTGGAGTTGATGGAGGGGTGAGAAGAGGTGAAAGCAGAAAGGTAAAAGGCGAAAGGTCTATTTTGGTATTTGAAACCGACTAAAGATCTTTCGCAGGTATATGTGTTATTTTTCCTTTTACCATAATAACCAATTCGCCATTAGTTTTTTTGCGCTCTTTAATAAGCTTTTTTACTGCAAGCCGTGAACCCTCAATTATTTTATTCCTGATTTCAATATAATTTGAATCGTCAATGCTCATGGATGATTTTATTTAATCTCCTATCGGATAAAATGATGATATCAGGTTATATCACCAAAGTAACGCTGAGTGGAATGTTCTGTTCTCCATTCTCCCACATACCAACCGCCTAATTCACCGATAATATCTCCATCTACGTTTACTTTTTTTCCGTCATCTGTATTATATGAAATGTTTAAAAGACCTTCATCAACTGCCAAAAGAAGATAAAATATTGTATCATCAACAGTATCTGCAATCACCATTTCTGCAAATTTATCAGTATTTCCACTATCTTTAGCATCCCGCCAGCGTTTCGCACTTGGTGACCTCATATTATTCGCATATAATTGAACATCGCAACTTTTAATTGCCATGTCTCTTATATTTTGAACGAGCAATTTTGCAAATTCATTTCTTTCTTCGATCGACATAATATTCTTTATTAATATAATCAATGAACTATCTTACAATTTAATGGTCTAATAACTTCTTCTAACAAGCGATAATCAGGTGTTAATTCCTTTCTAACTAAAAACTTCAAACCACCAGGGTATTCCTTAACAAAGAGATTACCTGATTTAGTTTCAGGGTACTTGTCATTCCTGTAATAAATGGCTACACCGGCTTTTAACATTTGCTCCGCACCCCATCCTTTTCCTTCATCGATTACTCGCTGAGTAGGATCTTCTTTGTAAAGTTGCTTTAGTGTAAAGGCATTTTTAAACTTTCTCGGCATGGCATCAGTATTTAATTAATTTCTCCATCATCTCCCCTAATCTTCCCTTCGCTAAAAACTGATCTTCCAGCGCCTTGTTCATCGGTATGGCGGTATCCAAACTGGCGCAACGCATAATGGGGGCATCCAGCGAGGAGAAGCAGTGTTCAGCTAAATGAGCGGCTATCTCACCACCGAAACCGCTGGTTAGTGTGTCTTCATGCAGAATCAATACCCTGCCTGTCTTTTTCGCGCTGGCTTCTACAGCTTCCTTATCCCAGGGCTGCAGGCTGCGCAGGTCGATGATATCAATGGATAATTCCGGGTGATCCTTTGCATATTCCATCGCCCAGTGCACACCTAAACCATAGGTGATGATGCTGGCTTGTTTACCTTCCTGCACAACTCGTGCTTTGCCTATTTCGATGGTGTAATCGTCATCATATATCTCCTCGCTGATGCTGCGGTACAAATATTTATGCTCAAAATAGATCACCGGGTTGGGGTCTTCAATCGCGGCAAGCATTAGCCCTTTGGCATCGGATGGGAAAGCCGGATAAACCACCTTCAAGCCCGGCGTTTTGGTAAACCAAGCTTCGTTGCTTTGCGAATGGAAAGGCCCGGCGCCTGTGCCCGCGCCTGTAGGCATCCTGATCACCACATCTACATTTTCGGCCCAGCGGTAATGGGTTTTTGCCAGGTTGTTGATCACCTGGTTAAAGGCGCAGGTTACAAAATCAGCAAACTGCATTTCGACTATAGCTTTATATCCGTTGATGGATAAGCCCATTGCTGCGCCAACAATCCCCGATTCGCAGATAGGTGTATTGCGCACCCGTTCCCTGCCAAATTCTTCTACAAACCCCTGCGTTATCTTAAAAGCGCCGCCATATTCGGCTATATCCTGGCCCATGATCACCAGCTTTTCATACTTGCGCATCCCCTGCCTCAAGCCATCGCTTATGGCATCTATGTAGCGTCTGTTACTTGTTGTAAAGTTGGAAGGTTGTAAAGTTGGAAGGTTGGATACTTTATACATGTCCCTTATCTCGGTTTCTAAATCGGGGATAATGTCGGCCTCATTAAATACTTTCTCGATCTCAATATCTATCAGCGTGGCAAACCCATTCTTTATTACCTTGATCGATTCAGGGGTTAGTGCGCCTTCGTCCAGCAAAAACTTTTCGAAATTGGCAATCGGATCTTTTTCCTTCCATTCAGCAAATAATTCCTGCGGTACATATTTGGTGCCTGATGCTTCCTCGTGGCCCCGCATCCTGAAAGTCATACATTCCAGCAAAATTGGTCGGGGGTTTTGACGGATATCTGTCGCCAGTTCATTAATGGTATGATATACTTCCAATATATTATTACCGTCTATCCGTCGTCCTTCTATGCCGTAACCGATAGCCCGGTCGCTCAGGTGCTCACAATGGTATTGCTCATTAACCGGGGTCGAAAGTCCGTAACCATTGTTCTCGATCAAGAAGATAACCGGCAGATTCCAGACCGAGGCCACATTTATTGCCTCATGAAAATCTCCTTCACTGGTACCGCCTTCGCCGGTGTAAACCAGTGTCGCCCGTTTTTTATTATTCAGCACATCTGCCAGGGCAATACCATCTGCCAATGCCATTTGGGGGCCCAGGTGCGATATCATCCCAATGATCTTATATTCCTGTGTTCCGAAATGGAAGGAACGGTCGCGCCCTTTAGTGAAACCGGAAGCTTTACCCTGCCACTGTGCCATCAGGCGCGAAAAAGGTATGTCGCGCGTAGTAAAAACACCCAAATTGCGGTGCATCGGCAGGATATATTCGTTTGGCTGCATGGCCAGTGTGCTGCCCACCGCGATAGCTTCCTGACCTATCCCAGAAAACCATTTGCCAATGCGTCCCTGCCGCAAAAGGATCAGCATTTTCTCTTCTATCAGCCTCGGCCACAATAAAGCTTTATAAAACGACACTAATTTGTCATTATCAACGTTTTTACGGTCAAATATCATAAAGCGAAACTACTGAAGTTTTTAAAACTTTGTATGTTTACACCATTCAATCTTCATGTCTATGAAACGTATTTATTTTCTTCTTTCTTTTTTGTTTTTGCTGACCAGATTACAGGCAACCGCACAAGATTATGTTTTGGTACCCGAAAATTTCTTTCTGCATAAAGGCGATAAGCTTAACGTGCACCTGATATCGGCCAACCAGTTTATGAAGCAGGATGAGATCAAATACGAAACGGCCAACGTGGCCAAGTTTATGCTGTATAACGGTTCCAAAAAAACCGACCTGGCGCCTATGGCAAAAGATACCGCGGCGCCTATTGTAAGTTACCAGGTGCAGACTGAAGGGCTAACCGAGTTACAACTCACCAGGAAATCACTTACTGATGATGTTGAAAGAGATGATTTTTTGAAGATGCTAGACGATGAGGGCATGACCAAAGAATCAGAAAAAGCAAAAAACGGCAGCAAGGATAGTTTTACCGAAAGATACACCTGGTCGTTAAAATCATTGGTGCAAGTTGAAAAAAATACAGGTAATGTTTTTGAAAAGCCACTGAATGAAGAGTTTGAGATTGTTTTGAAGGACAACCCGTACAAAGGCAACTATGGCGATGATATCACTGCCGTGGTATATTTTAACGGCAAACCTATAGCCAATGTGAACGTGGTTCTGTCCGTAAAAACAGAAAATGGAAATGTATTCGCTCAAAAACTATCTTCAGATAAGTTAGGAAAGATCTATTTTAAATTGAGCCGCGAAGGTATTTATCTTCTACGCGCCCTGCATATCGAAACATCAAAAGATAAGAAGGCCGATTTTGACACATGGTTAACCTCCTACACATTTGCCTTCAGCAGCAGCAATGAAATGCCCAATACCTATAAAGAGTTTGGGTTTGGGAATAAACATTAATTGATTTGACCCCGTAGAGACGCAATACTTTGCGTCTCCTGACTCATGATCATATAAGACGCAAAGTATTGCGTCTCTACGTTATGAATCCTGCTGATTCTTCTCCTGCCACATTTTACTGAATGATCTTTCGGCAACGTTTGGCATTTCCCGGAGGTGCCCCCAGGGTTTTTTGAACATTGTTTTAAGCAGGTAGTTTTTTGTTTTACCGCTAAAGAAATCCATCAGCTTACGGCTCAGCATCCCCTTTTTCCAGATGGCCCAGCCCCATTGCTCTTTTTTGGCAACCAATTGCTCCTTTACTGCATCCCGGCGGTTGAGCAGCAGCATTTTGTGGATATCGATCTTTACCGGGCAAACCTCGGTACACTTGCCGCATAGGCTGGACGCGTAGCTGAGGTGTTTAAACTCTTCCATGCCGCGCATGTGCGGGGTTATGATAGAGCCAATAGGCCCGCTATAGGTAGTTTCGTAAGTATGACCTCCAATATTTTTATAAACCGGGCATGCATTTAAACAAGCGCCGCAACGGATGCAGTATAATCCCTGCCGCTGATCCTTTTGGGCCAGCAGGTTGGTTCGGCCATTATCTAATAATATCACGTACATTTCTTCCGGCCCATCGGTTTCGTTTGGCTGGCGCGGCCCGTTAAGGATGGTATTATACACCGTCAGGTTTTGCCCGGTTCCATGAGTTGAAAGCATCGGCCAGAACAAGTCAAGATCGGCCATGGATGGGATCATCTTTTCGATACCCGTTACCGCAATATGTATTTTTGGGAAGGAAGTACTCAGCCTTGCATTGCCTTCATTTTCACTGATGGCGATGCTGCCGGTATCGGCGATCAAGAAATTAGCGCCGGTAATGCCTACATCGGCCTGCACATATTTGTCGCGCAGCAGTTCGCGGGCTTTTAATGTTAATTGTTCGGGGGTAGCATCCAGCGGGCTGCCAAATTTTTCGTTGAAGAGTTTGGCAATATCTTCTTTTGAAAGGTGCATAGCCGGGGTAACAATATGGTACGGCCTTTGCCCTAATAGCTGCACAATGTATTCGCCCAGGTCGGTTTCCAGGGATTCGATATGATGGCTTTCCAAAAATTCATTCAGATGAATTTCTTCCGTAACCATCGATTTGGATTTCACCACGGTTTTAGCGCCCGCGCGCTGAATAATGTTCAATATTTCGCGGTTGGCTTCTTCGGCATCATTGGCCCATATCACCTTGCCGCCACGTTTCTGAAAGTTGGATTCAAACTCGGGTAAAAACTTATCCAGGTTCTCCATCACCTTCCATTTGATCACATGGCCCTTGCGTTTGGCATTCTCCAGGTTGATGAACTTTGATAATCCGTTCTCGACCGTCGCATCATATTTACCAATGTTGTAATTGATAATACGGCGGTGATCCATATCAAAGGCCTTCTCTTCAGAGGCAATCAAGAATTCATCCGCGGTACTTCCCATAAATGCTAAATTAGGATTTTTTTATTTAGGGAGAAGTGGGGTGGGTTGATTAAGTTAGATTGAGTTGATTGGTTCGATATCTGGCAGGTCACAAAAAGGAATTAAAGCCCGGATGGACTAATATGATTCGATCAGAGATAAGTAGGTGTTCTATTCTTGAGAATTGCAATTGCGTTTTCTGCAAGCTCCTCTGTTAGACCAACTGAAGGACTTGTTAAAACTAAGTAGTTCTTAAGGTTGCCAGGTAGCCCGTTTAACAATTTATCGTCATCAATAATTACAAATTCCTCACTAGGATTACGTTTATCTGTAAACCAATTTAAGATTTCTTCTTTACGACTCGACAGTAAACTATTGCTTGACAAGCGATGAATATGTTTCGCAGTGATACCTCTTGATTTGAAAATATTACGCCATTGAGAGATGTTATATTTTGATTTATGCGAAGTAGTTAACAACAGTGACGCATCAGTTTCAGAAATAATTCTCTGAAGCGCACTTACAGACCTTGAATTAAACATAGGAAATCCATCTTCAAGAAACTCTGGTTGCTTCCAGGAGTTTGCAGGAACCATTACCCCATCTATGTCCAACAATATCAACATAATACAAATTTACAACTATTTTTCAACCTGAGATTATTTGTTTGACAACTTCTATATCTAAGCCATTATAAATTGCATCTTGCGCATTAAGATGCGATATTTTTGAAGGTGTATCCCAATCATTTTCATCGAATTCGACAGCATTCCATTCGACCGATTTAGTTGCAGATGTCTTGTGACTAAATACTTGACCAATATTGAAATCCACTATAAGAGAACTTAAATATCTGTGATGTCCATCAATTATTAAATTATCACATATTTTAATATCGTCAAATTTTATACCGTGTGACATCTTTTGACATAATCTATCTATAATGGGAATACAAAGTTTAGACTGAGTAGCCAAAAAAAAATGGAACTTTGTTGTTCTCGATAAATTCTTTTATGAATTCGACGGTAATTTTTTTCAAATGTTTTATTTATTTTGATAAATGATTAGGGAGAAGTTGAGCAGTTTTATCAACACGATATCTTATTTACCCTGGTAGCGTGCCTGCCGCCTTCAAACTCAGTCTCCAAAAAAGTCTTTACGATCTTTTCGGCTTCTTCTATCGAAATAAAACGGGCTGGGATGCACACGATATTGGCATTATTGTGTTTGCGTGCTAGGCTGGCCAATTCTTCGTTCCAACAGATGGCGGCCCGTATGCCCTGGTGTTTATTGGCTGTGATGGCTACCCCGTTGGCGCTGCCGCAAACAAGGATGCCGAAATCAAATTCACCATTTTCCACTGCGGACGCAACGGGGTGCGCAAAATCTGGATAATCAACCGAATCGGGAGCATAGGTGCCGAAGTCTTTCAGGTTTTCAGCATTTAACGCTTTGGCTATCGCCTCTTTGTATTCAAAACCCGCATGGTCAGCGCCGATGGCAATCTTTAAATCCCTCATCACTCAAATCTAATTAAGAATTTCTAATTCCGCCTTTTTCTTTTTCCGCCTTTCCACAGCACCGGCTACACCTATACTCAATTCATACAATAAGAGTAAAGGAAGGGCCACCACGCTCATGGTAAGCGCATCTGGGGTTGGTGTTACTATAGCTGCTATGATCAGGATGATAATAATAGCATAGCGCCTGTGCTTACGCATAAATTTAGGGGTCAGTATGCCCAGGTTTGCCAGTATATATACCAAAATAGGCAATTCAAAAACCAGGCCCGAAGCCAGTGTTAATGTGCTAATTGTAGACATAACAGAATCTATGCTGAACAGATTCTGGATAGAATCGCTCACGACGTAAGCTGATAAAAATTTAATAGATAACGGGGTCACAATGAAATAGCCAAAGCAGACCCCGGTAAAAAATAAAAAGGAGGCATAAAATACAAAACCGCTTGCGGCTTTTCGTTCCTTTTCATGCAGCGCAGGTTTAATAAATCTCCATAATTCAAACAGCAGATAGGGGATACCCAAAATCAGGCCGATCATCAGGGATGAATCGAGCTGCAGGGTAAACTGGCCTGCCAGTTCAGTATTGATCAGGCTAACGTTGATTTTTTCTACACAAAAATCTTTGGCCACAAAATACGAGCTTATACTATGCATTAAGTCCCCAAAATCGCACATCCAGCGATAAGTAACAAAATCAACCTTGGCCGGAGCCATGATCACCCCGTTAAATATCCTGTCATAAAAGGAAAAAGCCAGTATGGCAAAAAATATAATGGCTAAAGCAGCGCGTATAAGGTGCCCCCGCAACTCTGCCAAATGGCCAAAGAAAGACATTTCGCCTTCCATTTGCTCCCCTTTTTCCCTGATCGCGTTGACTAATTTATCGCCTATTTTGCTCATTGCTGTGGTTAAATACCACCCGGCTTTACCGGCATGCTATTTATAATTTAATTTATTGTTGCGGATCGTTATTTTGAATATTCAAACGTATCCATGAATTTGGTGGTAAAATTACCCGCCCTGAAATTAGGGTCCTGCAGTAATTGCAAATGGAAAGGTATGGTTGTTTTTACACCCTCGATCACAAATTCGCTTAACGCGCGCTCCATTGTATTTAAAGCCTCGTCGCGGGTTTGGGCCACGCAGATAACTTTAGCGATCATGGAATCATAATTTGGAGGTATCACATAACCCGAATATACGTGGGTATCGATACGCACACCATGACCACCCGGTGAGTGGAAATTAGTGATCCTGCCCGGTGCAGGGCGGAAGTTATTGGCCGGGTCTTCGGCGTTGATGCGGCATTCGATAGCGTGCATCGTTGGCTCGTAATTTTTGCCCGATATGGGGATGCCTGCGGCAACTTTTATTTGTTCTTTGATCAGGTCGAAATTGATCACTTCCTCGGTAACCGGGTGCTCCACCTGGATACGGGTGTTCATTTCCATAAAGTAGAAGTTCCGGTGTTTATCCACCAAAAATTCAACCGTTCCGGCACCTTCGTATTTTACAGCTTTTGCACCTTTTATGGCAGCCTCGCCCATTCTTTTACGCAACTTTTCTGTCATAAAAGGAGATGGCGATTCCTCCACTAATTTCTGGTGACGACGCTGTATGGAGCAATCGCGTTCAGAAAGGTGGCACACTTTTCCATATTGGTCACCCACAACCTGTATCTCGATATGGCGTGGATCTTCCACATATTTCTCTAAGTAAAGACCATCATTGCCAAAAGCAGCAGCCGATTCCGCACGGGCCGAATCCCAGGCTGGCTCAAACTCGGCATCTTTCCACACCAGGCGCATACCGCGCCCGCCGCCACCTGCTGTAGCTTTTAGTATAACCGGGTAACCTATTTTATTGGCTATAGCAATTCCTTCTTTTACATCCTGCACCAAACCTTCCGAACCCGGAATAGTGGGTACGCCTGCCTTTTTCATGGTTGCTTTGGCAGAGGCTTTGTCGCCCATTGAACTGATCTGATCAGCAGTAGCGCCAATAAATTTGATACCGTACTCCGCGCATATCGCCGAAAACTTTGCATTTTCAGACAAAAAACCGTAGCCCGGATGGATAGCATCTGCATTGGTCAATTCGGCAGCCGATATGATACTGTGAATACTTAAATAAGAATCGCGGCTGGGAGGAGGGCCTATACAAACCGCCTCATCTGCAAAACGCACATGGAGACTGTCCCTATCAGCAGTAGAATACACAGCTACGGTTTTAATACCCATCTCCTTGCAGGTACGTATAATACGTAGGGCAATTTCACCACGATTAGCTATTAATATTTTTTTAAACATTTTTTTTCCTTTTGGGATCTCACCTGTTTGCATTTTGATCACAATGATTTAACTGTAAATAATAGCGATTAAATTCACACAACTTAAATCTGTGTAATCAAAAAATAATAATCGGTGTAATCAATCTATAATGGTTCAACCAAAAATAATGGCTGGTCGTATTCAACTGGTGAGGCGTTATCGGCCAGTATCTTAACAATACGGCCCGAAACTTCAGCCTCTATCTCGTTAAATAGTTTCATCGCTTCGATGATGCATATTACCGTACCTGGTTTTATTTCATCGCCTACATTCACAAACATCGGTTTTTCCGGTGTTGATGAACGGTAGAAAGTACCGATCATCGGCGATCTTACGGTGATATAATTTGAAGTATCAGCCACAGGAGCGGCAGCTTCGGCAGCCTGAACGCTTGCTGGTGCCGCTACAACCGGCGCCTGTTCAAATGCAGGCTGTGCAGCCGGAACCGTCGCCGTTACATAGGTTGGCGCCTGGTTAGTTTTTATGGTGATCTTAAAATCGTCTTGTTCAATTGCAACTTCATTTACCCCCGACTTTGCTACGAAGCGAATGAGGTCCTGAATCTGTTTAATATCCATAGTTGGAATAATTGGTTTTGGATAAAGAATTGTATCTAAGTTATAACAAATTAACTAAAAAAAGTTCCTAAAATTAATAGGCCCATTTTAAATAAATAGAGCCCCACGTAAATCCCCCGCCAAATGCGGCCAGGATCAGGTTGTCTCCTTTTTTAAATTTACTTTCCCACTCCCACAAACATAGTGGTATAGTGCCATTGGTGGTGTTGCCGTATTTTTCAATATTAATGATCACCTTATCGGCGCTTACCCCGGTACGGTTGGCAGTAGCATCAATAATACGCTTGTTGGCCTGGTGAGGCACCAGCCAGGCAATATCATCGGCTTTCAAACTGTTGCGCTCCATTACTTCGGCAGCAACATCGGCCATATTGGTTACCGCGAATTTGAATACCGCCTGCCCTTCCTGGTAGGCGTAGTGCTCCATCGCGTCAACAGTTTCGTGGGTGGCGGGTCTTAATGAACCACCCGCCTTTTGATGCAGATAAGCACGACCCGAGCCATCACTTTTACAGATCGAGTCGATCACCCCGTAACCTTCGGTATCAGGCTCCAACAAAACTGCGCCGCAGCCATCGCCAAAAATGATACAGGTAGCACGGTCTTTATAATTTACAATGGCCGACATTTTATCGCCGCCCACCACTAATACTTTGGTATGTTTTCCGCTTTCGATAAACTGTGCACCTGTGGCCAACCCAAAAACAAATCCTGAACAGGCAGCCTGCAGATCGTATCCCCAGGCATTTTTAGCGCCAATTTTATCTGCCAATATATTTGCCGTAGCCGGGAAAGGCATATCGGGTGTGGTGGTACAAAATATAATCAGGTCTATTTCTTCGGCGCTGATGCCACGCTTTTTCAGTAAGCCTTCAACAGCCGGTACAGCCAGGTCAGAAGTGGCCAGGCCTTCGCCTTTCAGTATGCGTCGTTCTTTGATGCCCGTCCGACTGGTTATCCACTCGTCATTGGTTTCCACCATGGTTTCCAACTCGTGATTGGTTAGCACATAGTCGGGTACGTATCCATTTACAGCAGTAATAGCGGCATGAATTTTACTCATCTATTTATATATATTTTACTGAAATGCTTCTTTTATTTTATTCACAAGGTCGCTTTTAGCCATATTAGCTGATAAAAGCACCATGTTTTTAATGGCTTCAGGCGTTGATATGCCATGCCCTACCACCACCGGGGCATTCACCCCAAGTATCGGGCTGCCACCATAACGCTCGTAGTTAAAGCGGGCGAAAAATTCGTCAGTCAGGTTCTTTTTAACGCCCACCATGTGAAAGGATTCAGCCATTTTCAGCACAACGTTGCCGGTAAAGCCATCGGCCACAAATACCTCAGCCTTATTGCTGAAAAAGTCATAGCCCTCAATATTGCCAACAAAATTAAACTGTTTGGTTTCCTTCATCAGCGGATAGGCTGCCTGGCAAAGCATATTGCCTTTCTCCTCCTCCTCGCCGATATTGATAAGCGCTACGCGCGGATTGGGCATATTGTACACATGCTCGGCAAACAAACTGCCTAATACGGCAAACTGCGGTAAATACTCAGGTTTGCAATCGGCATTAGCGCCTACGTCAACCAAAAGGGCAAACCCGCCTCCAAGTTGAGGTACGTTGGTTGACATGGCCGGACGAAGAACGCCCGGTATAGTTTTTACGCTGAACACGGCTCCAACCAACATAGCGCCGGTATTGCCTGCTGAGGAGAAAGCCTGTATATGGCCATCCTTAAGCAGATTAAAACCTACACTGATACTTGAATCCGGTTTTTTGAAGATCGCCTTGGTGGGATGTTCGCCCATGTCGATCACTTCCGTTGTATGAACGAACTCGAAATGATCGGGGCTAAAATTATTTTCATGAAGAATAGATAAGGCGACATCTTTGTCGCCTATGAGTACTATCTTTTGGTCGGCTGGCAGGGCTTCACAAGCCGCAATTGCCCCTAAAACTGTTGCTTTGGGAGCGAAATCACCGCCCATAATATCTAAGCCAATCTTCATTTCAGAAAATTAAAACTTAGGCTACTGCTGCGTTTTCGATAATTACTTTGCCGTTGTAGTATAAATTGCCATCAACAGTATATGCTCTGTGTGGTAAATGTACAGCACCGGTAGTTTGACAAGTAGTTAAAGTAGGCGCTTCAGCTTTGTAGTGTGTCCTACGTTTTGCTGTCCTTGATTTTGAGAATTTCCGTTTTGGATGTGGCATAACTTCCTATTATAATATCATTTAATTTTCTTTAAAACGTCCCAACGAGGGTCCGCTTTATCATTCTGTTCGCTATTGTCCGCCAATTTGTTCAGGCGGTCAAGCATCTCCTTATCACAATAAGGGGTGTTACCCTCATCGCTGCAAACCGCAATAAAAGGAGCGGCAACATTCACGTATTCGTAGATCAAACCTGCAATATTGATCTCATGATCGTTTTTTGTCAGGGTGATGATCTCCTCTTTGTCATCAATATCTTCCTCGCTGAACTTGGCTATCTGCTGTTCGTGAATGTCCACTTGTTGCGGATACTCGGCCAGACACTTATCGCAGGTCATATCAATTTTTCCGTTGATATGGAAGTTCAGGATCAGCATGGTTTCCTGCTTTTCCAGTTCTACACTGCATTTAAGGTCGGCTTTTTTAACCAGCGAATATTCAAATTCGTCAAAAAAGGCATTCGTTATCACAAATTCAAAGTTGTGCTTCCCCGGTTTAAGGCCGGTAAAAGGAATTGAATATGTCCTTAGCGATTTCAATGAGCGACAATTAGCCCGCAAATGTAGGGAAAAATACCAAATGTTGAAAAAAAAGTTGAAATAAGGGGTGGGAGGGTCGAATCCGGTTATAAATTCCCTCCAAGGGAGGGGTGCGGTTGGATGTGGAGTGGCAGGGAGGGGTTTCTGGGGTAAATGACATCACCGTTCCGCTCATAGCCGCGGTGGCTTAGTCACTTTGTCGCGACAAAGTAACCAAAGCGCTTGTCAGCGGAAATGCTTCTTGGCCGCACGGGGCCTTTTCAGCACAAAGAATTCAGAACCACAGGCTGGAAATTTGCCCGTATTACCCTGGCGCTCCAATAACTTATAATGGCAAAATTCCTATGCCTTTTTCCCACCCACTACCCATCCGTTCTGAATTCTTTTTTGCCGAAGCTGTTCCGCTGACGGGGGGGAGGACATTCCACCCTGCACGTCATGGTGAAGAATGAAGTCATCTCTGCACAGGACGATCAACGAACCGTGATTATTTATAATTGCGAGTACTCAGCCCGTATGTCTGCGCTGCATACTCGCGTCAGATTTTTTTGGGGGGGGGATTGCGACGGGTTAAATCTCTTTCCATTTAATCTCTTCTTGATGCCAATTAGGCAACAATGGCTCAATATCCTTGTAGACGGAGTTTTTGGTTATTTCAATAAGTTTATCTGCATACAAACGATGACCAGTATTAGGATTATCAAGTTCAATTTCCTTATTGTAAACAATTTCTGCGTGCATAGGGATGCCTTTATCGGTAGTGTATATTTTATTGTTTTGGATTTCAATATACTTATTAGAAATATCCATCGGAGTGAAAGCCATTTTTGCTTGAACAGTCATTCCGGCTAGTTCATTTATATTTGAAATATGCTTTGACATAAATGCCGCAAATCCATAATAGCTTTGCTGGTTCATTTTAATAGAAATTGCCGAGTTTTTACATGCACTATCAGTACTATAATTTTTCCTGTATACCGAAACACGCTTTCTTTGCTCTGCATCATCAGATTTACCTGGTAAAAAAGCTTGAAATTTTAGTCCTTTTTTTGAACTTACGAAAATAGGATGGAAGATTGCACGAATAATAGTTTCATTATCGTCAATGTGGGTTGGAATTTCAATTCTGTTTTTAGGAAAGCATCCCATCAAATGCGTCCAGAATTTCTTGAGGAAGGCTATTACTATCAAAGTCTATTCCCTCGGATTGAGGTTTAATTAAATTTATATTTTTAGTGTAATATCCAATTTTATCCTTGCCTATTTCCAGAGAAATTACCTTGTCATTGTAATTGAATTCTAATACAAATGTACCATATGGTGTTGGTTCAATATCATCAGGGCTTAGATAAAAGAGATATTTTTCCGGTAAAGTACATAAAAAGCCCTTCACATTGCTAAATGTAGATACCCCTGGCATCTTATATCCTGAGTGCTCCCATTGATCTTCGTTGAAATCGCAGTATTTGTCAACTTGATTTACCAAGATTGAAAGTATCTCGAATTTAATTGGGGAGTATAATTCGAAATCTTCTTTCTCTATATACTCATTACTTTTTATTGTAACTACTTGTTGAGATATGGGCTTAATTAAAGATTCTAACGAATTTGGATTGATAAAAGGTAAAATAAGCATATATATTTATTTTTCTGCTGGTAATTTTATTAAGTCTTTGACTTCAGGGTTCAAGATATCGCCTAATATTTGTTTATTATATTGATGAAGTTCAAGTAGAAGATCATTAAAATAACTTGAGTCATTATTCAATAATAAGTTTAAATTCTTAATGTCGTCTAATTGTTTTGTAATGTTATGACTTATTGAGATATCATTGCTTTTTTGATCGTCAATCTTAATCTCTAATCGGTCGACATATAAAAAATTATCTTGATTTTTTTGGGTTGTAAAAATAAAATTTGTGGGTCCCGTAGATGCTAAAAATGCTTTTGACATATAACGAGTTTTATCATTAAAAACCTTTGAAAGATCAATAGGGGAATCTGAGATCCACTTAAACTGGTCTACATAGTGAATGCTAATTGCATTTATAAAAAGGTCATTTTGAAAGGATGATAAAAGCTTTATAAATTTCAAATATTCATTAAGATATTCCTTCCATCTAGTATAAGAAAAGGAATGATATGATATGAACGTTCGTGTCCCGTCATTCAACCCTTGATTCATACCTTGAAGAATTCGACTTATTTTGCCTTTTTCAAAACCTATAAATTGGAAACCTGTGCTTCCTAAATTTTGTGCATTTTGCTGAACAATGCTGGCGTTACCTTGCTTAATTTGAATCTGTAAAGAACCAAGGTTTTGGTATAAATGAAAATCTGGACTAAACCCACTTTCAAATAGCTCTTGAAATCGTTCTGGTTTTATAAGTGGGTTAACTAGAAAGACACTTATTACAGCCTCTCTTATTGAGTGATTGGTTGAAAATGGCTTTAATAAATCTTCAATCATTAATTTTTTAGCCTTTCCTTTTTTAAGGATGTTCAAAAATAGCATAATATTAAATACTTTGTTAAAAAATGTTTGTTAAAAAATGTTAACCCTTTACACTGATGTGTGCGTGTTTAGTGCACAAGGTTCTACTTCATCATTTGCATATCTGCCCATCCACGCATCGGCATATCAACTATTTGCATCAACCGGTTCATGGTAGTCAATGGCACATTTAATTCGCTGCTGATGCGAGGCTGGCGGTGGCTTTGTTACCGTTGATCAGAATTTATAAATCCGAACTAATGTTGTGTAGCCACGGCATAAAAATACGTCAAAGAACATTTCAATTAGTTGCACAACTAATTAATTTTTAAGCTGTTGGAATTGCTCCGTATCGCTTAAAGTATATATGATGGAATGCCGGTTAACCAGTTTATGAACGGCATGAAAGTGTTTAACTGGGGATTCAGACAGAAACAATCTGAACTACTAAGTTAGCTAAAAAAATTAGCATTTGCAAATTTTTTTTTAAGAGAATAGAAGACTTACGAAGTTTTAGAAACTTCGTAAGTCTGTTCACCTGTGTAAAAGTTTTAAAGTCTCCCCAACAGGGGGAGATTTAGAGGGGGCTATTAATCCCTATCCCTGCTCAATTTCGCAATGATCAGCGGGTTTTCAGCCAGCTCAGCGGTTTCGCGGCGGTTCCTGACGATGTGGGTGGCGGCAAACAGGGCTTCGCGGAAGGATATTTCGGAAGCTAAGTTTTTACCGGCTATATCATACGCTGTACCGTGATCGGGCGAGGTGCGCACCACGTTTAAACCCGCAGTAAAGTTAACACCCGATTCAAATGATATTTGTTTAAACGGGATCAGGCCCTGGTCGTGGTACATGGCCAGTACAGCATCGAACTGCATATAGGTGCCATTAGCAAAGAAGCCGTCGGCAGGGTACGGCCCGAAAGCGAGTATATCGTTTGCCCTCGCTTCCTCAATGGCGGGGATAATGGTGGTCTGCTCTTCGGTACCGATCAGGCCGTTATCACCGGCATGAGGGTTCAAACCCAAAACCGCGATGCGTGGTTTGCGTATCCAGAAATCCTGGCGCAGACTGGCATCCATCAGCTTTAGTTTTGCTAATATTTTATCTGTGGTAACTGATTCGGCCACTTTATTTAGTGGGATATGCCCGGTTACTACACCTACACGCAGCGTATCGCTTACCAAAAACATTAAAGACTCGGCAGCCCCGGCGCGTTCCTGCAAGTATTCTGTATGACCGGGAAATTTAAACTCTTCACTCTGGATATTATCCTTGTTGATTGGCGCAGTTACCAGCGCGTCAATGGCACCGCTGATCAGGTCATCAGTAGCCCGTTGCAGGGATAGCAAAGCGTACTTGCCGCCAATTTCGTTATTCACGCCGAGTTCGATCTTTACATCCTCTTCCCAGCAATTGATCATGTTGGCTTTTCTATGCTGTGCCTGTGAAGCATTGCTGATCACCTGGAAATTCAGCTCATTCACAGCAGTAGCGCGGCGGTGAAACGATGCCACTTTGGTATGGCCATAAACTATTGGCGTACAATAATCAAATATGCGGTTGTCGGCCAGCGTTTTTATGATCACCTCCAAGCCTATACCGTTAACATCACCTATACTGATACCTATTTTTAGTTTCTCGCTCATAATGGTTTCACTGATAACCTATACCTTTTTCGCCGATCGCACTGCGCCAATCGCTCCGTCAAAAAAGATTTTTAGGTTTATAATCCTGATTAAAGGACAAATATGAGTTAATTTGCGCAAATAATTGAATGAATAATGTCATTAGTAAGAGCAAAGAAACACCTGGGTCAGCACTTTCTTACTGATAAAAACATTGCGGCCAAAATAGTTGACAGTCTGCGCCCCGGCGATAAATACAGCCAGGTGCTTGAAGTAGGGCCCGGAATGGGCATATTATCCGATTTCCTGCTGCAGAAAACAGAGCTGCAAACTTACCTCATCGATATCGACACGGAATCGTACCAGTTCCTTCAAAAAAAATATCCCAACCTGGGCGAACGCCTCATTAATAATGATTTTTTGGCGATGGATTTCGCCAGTGTTTTTAAAGAGCCGTTTGGTATCATTGGTAACTTCCCGTACAATATTTCGTCGCAGATATTATTTAAAGTGCTGGATAACCGCCAGCAAGTTGTCGAGATAGTGGGCATGTTTCAGAAAGAAGTTGCCGAACGCTGCTCATCAAAACCCGGCAGCAAGGAATATGGTATTTTAAGCGTTTTTTTGCAGGCCTATTATAAGGTGGAATATTTGTTCACCGTAAAGGCCGGGGTTTTCAATCCTCCCCCAAAAGTATTGTCGGCAGTGATCCGCCTTACCCGCAATGAAGCGGAGCAATTGGACTGCGACGAAAAACTATTCTGGCAGGTGGTAAAGGCCGGTTTTAACCAGCGCCGTAAAACCTTGCGCAATGCACTATCGTCATTGATCAATAAAGAAAAAATGACGGACGAGCCTATACTCGACCTGCGTGCCGAACGTTTAAGCGTAACCGATTTTGTTAATTTGACCAATAAGATCGTGGCTAACAGATGAGGCGTTTTTTATTAATTTCTGCAAGTATTTTGCTTGTTAACTATTGCTACGGCCAAAAGATATCCACTGCCGATTACAGCAAGATCATCACAACTAAAAAAGTGATGCTGACACGCCAGGGCAGCGAGCCCGACAGTTTGATGATACCCGTAGTATCAGCTAATTACCCCGAATTAAGAAGGGCGTTGAGCGATACCAATTTGTTTTTAGGCGATAAATTGGATGCGGTTGTAAAACGTTACCAGGCCGATGGCAGCGGCATCACTTCATTTAATTATGCGGTGACTTTTGTAAATAAGGACGTGATCTCCCTCGAATTATATTACGAAACAATGGGCGCCTACCCGGATAATTCGCAGGAATGGCTTACCTTAAACATTCATACCGGCAGTGCCTATCCGCTCAGTAAAGAGATCAGTCCGGCGGGCCTGGATTGGATATACACCAACTATAAGGCCCTGTTAAAAAAGCGGCTATCAACAGATGAGGACGCTTTGGATAAAGATAAAGTGGACGACAGTTATATCGAAATTTATAAGGATCTTACAACGTCAACAGATGAGCTTACACCTGATGTATTGCTAAAAAATTATATTTTTACAGCTAAGGGGATCATTTTTACCACCGATGCCATATTGCCGCATGATGTAAAAAACTTTGAGCCCGACAGGAAATGGCTTGTCCCCTATGCTCAGCTAAAACCCTATATCCTGCCCGGTGCAGTTGTGTTAAAATAAATGAAAAAGAAAAATATACTGATCGTTGATGATATTCACCCCGTTTTTATAGAACAGGCGGAAGCTTTGGGCTATCATTGCGATTATCAGCCTACGATAAAACCCGAGCAGGCTTATGAGATTATCGGCGACTATGAAGGGCTGGTGATCCGCTCAAAATTCCTGGTCAATAAAAATGTGCTCGACCTGGCCAAAAATCTGCGCTTTATCTGCCGGGCAGGTGCGGGTATGGATAATATTGATGAGGGTTACGCTAAAGAAAAAGGTATTGCATTAATTAACGCTCCTGAAGGCAATATGGATGCCGTAGGTGAACATGCCGTGGGTATGCTGCTCAATTTAATGAACAACATTAACCGGGCCGATGCGGAGGTCAGGAACGGGATATGGAAACGCGAGGCCAACCGGGGATATGAATTAAAAGGTAAAACCGTGGGCATCATTGGTTATGGTTTTATGGGGCATAGTTTCGCCAAAAAACTTTCAGGCTTTGGGGTGAGCGTCATCGCCTATGATAAATATAAGACCGGTTTCAGCGACCAATACGCCCGCGAGGTAAGCATGGAAGAAATTGTGAAGCATAGCGATGTGATCAGCTTTCACGTTCCGCTCACTTCCGAAACAAATGGTTTGGTTGATGATGAGTATCTGTTCCATTTTAAAAAGCCTATTTTTTTGTTGAATACATCGCGCGGTAAGGTGGTTAAAACCCAAGCAGTGCTGAATGCCATCAAACAAGGTAAAATTTTAGGCGCCGGTTTAGATGTGCTCGAAGTTGAGAAGTTCCCGGCATTAGGCGAACAGGCCTGGTTTGAGGAATTGCGGCAATCAGGCAAAGTATTATTGACGCCCCATGTAGCCGGGTGGACCTTTGATTCCTACCGCAGGATAAGCGAGGTGATGGCTGAAAAGTTGAGTAAGCTGGCTTTGTGAGTGTTCGGATCTGTCACCCAAAAAAAATTTGGATATTAAAACTTAAATATCTTATCTTCGTTTTATAACAAAGCAAGACTATGTAGGCAATAGCCAATATAGTCTTGTTTGTTTTTTAAAGACACGCGTCCTTCATTAAAATGGGAGGGCGGTTTTTTTTGGTATCAATTATAAACAATATTTAATAACGAGGTGAGTCATGGCAGATGTAGCATACTATACCAAAGAGGGTTTAGAGAAATTAAAACAAGAATTACAACAATTAAAAACAACCGGCAGGGCAAGTATATCCAAACAAATTGCCGAAGCCAGGGATAAAGGCGATCTTTCTGAAAACGCGGAATATGATGCCGCCAAGGAAGCGCAGGGTTTGCACGAAGCTAAAATTTCGCAAATGCAGGAGTTACTGGCCAGCGCACGCCTGCTTGATGAATCAAAACTGGATGTGACGAAGGTTTTGGCCTTGTCTATCGTCAAAATCAAAAATGTGAGCAATGGCGCTACTATGAGTTATCAACTGGTATCTGAAAGCGAAGCCGACCTTAAATCGGGAAAGATATCGGTAGCTTCACCAATTGCTAAGGGTTTATTAGGCAAAAAAGTGGGCGAAAAAACCGAGATCACCGTACCCGCAGGCAAAATGGAATTTGAGATACTGGAGATAAGTAGATAGAGATTAGAGGCTGGTGATTAGAGATTAGTAATTTTGATCACCAGTTTTTAAATCCATCAAATACTAATCTCTGATTAACTAATCACCAATCACTAAAAGATGACCATCTTTTCTAAAATAGTTGCAGGTGAAATACCTGCATATAAAGTGGCCGAAACGATCGAGTTTTTGGCGTTTCTGGACATCAGTCCGCTTGCTGAAGGGCATGTATTGGTGATCCCCAAAATGGAAGTTGATTATCTCTTCGACCTTGATGATGAAACTTATACCGGTCTGCAAATATTTGCCAAAATAGTAGCAACCGGCTTACGAAAAGCCATCCCATGCAAGCGCATTGGTGTAGCGGTGATCGGCCTCGAAGTGCCGCACGCACATATTCATTTGATCCCGATGAACAGTGTAAGCGATCTGAACTTTTCGCGGCCCAAACTAAGTTTCACGCCTGAACAATTGGAGGCTACGGCCCATAAGATCAGGGAAGCGTTGAAGACGGAATAACAATAACTCTTTTAGTTGTTAGCTGATGCCGAATACTTTATATTATATACCACGTCGTTTACAGAAAACATTTCGGGTTTCTCATCTTTAGGAAACGTAAAAACCAGTTTGCGCCTTTTGGTGTCGTTTTTTTGGATTTCAGAATTCACATGTCCCCAAACATTGAAGGCGCCTTCCATCATTGCAAATTCTGCTTTGTACCTCGTATGCGTTTTAGGATCGAGCAAATAGAAATTAGCGAAATCAAGCTTTTTTAATTCGTTCGCGTTGTTTGTCAGCGTGGTATGCAGAAAGACAAATTTGAAACCTTTTTTTGCATAGTAACTGCCATTTCCGGTCGAGATATTACTGCCCTCTTCAACTTTATCTATAGTGAAGCCAATATCCTGATCATATTTATAATTTTGGACAATAACGCTATAAGAAGTATAGCAACCTGTGATCAATAATGTTGCAATAAGTAATGACAGCAATGTGGTCTTTTTAAAAAAGCAGGCCATACAAGATTTAAGTTTCAACTAAAATACCAAAAAGATCACTATCAGCTGTTTATTTTTTAAATTTTATAGGCGCAGCAACCCGGCTTGTATTATCCTTCACAAACGTTTCCCAACCCGAATAGGACTTTTTGCTTCCGCTTTTCCCGGTACCGGTGCTGATCTTTTGAAAGGAGTGGCAAACTGCTACGGCAAGGCCGTCGGTAGCGTCTAAAAAATCGGGCGTTTCTTTAAATTTCAGCAGGGTTTGCAGCATGGCGGCTACCTGTTCCTTGGTGGCATTTCCATTACCGGTTATAGCCTGTTTTATTTTGCGGGGGGCATATTCTGTTATGGTCACGTTGCGCGAAAGCGCCGCAGCCATAGCAATACCCTGCGCCCGGCCAAGTTTTAGCATTACCTGGATATTCTTCCCATAAAATGGGGCCTCAATAGCAAGGCAATCGGGGTGATAATTATCGATCAGCTGCACTGTTTTTTCAAAGATGCGCTGCAGCTTCAGCATGTGGTCGTCTATTTTTTCCATTTTAACCACGCCCAGGCTTATCAGTTCAATTTTTGAGCCTGTTTCTTTCACCAGACCATAACCCATTACGGCTGTGCCTGGGTCTATCCCTAATATGATACGCTCTTTTATGTTGATCTGCTCCATGCTTGAAAACTGCCCAGACTTACGAAGTTTTTAAAACTTCGTAAGTCTTTCTATCGCAAAACTAACCTTTAGCCACGTTATTTTGCAGTATCGCCATATATTCTTTCCGGCTGATCATCCTGGCGCCCATAGATGTTAAATGTTCAGTATGCACCTGCGAATCTATCAGCTCATACAGCCCGCTATTGCATAAGGCGATCAGCGCGGTTTTTGATGCATTGCTTACCCGGCTAAACATGCTCTCGCCGCAAAAGACCCGTCCAATTTTTACCCCATACAAGCCACCCACTAATTCGCTTTGCTCCCAAACCTCAAAGGAATGTGCATGGCCCTTATGATGCAGCCTGATATAAGCCTCTTTCATTTCGTCGGTGATCCAGGTACCATCCTGTCCGTCGCGTTCAACTGCCGAACAGGCTTCGATCACTTGTTCGAAACATTGGTCGTTGGTAACCCTAAACCTGCCCGACCGAATGACCTGCCGCATACTTTTCGATATCTTCAACTCGTTTGGGAACAGTACGAACCGTTCATGCGGAGAGTACCACAGTATGGGCGTATCATCATTATACCAGGGGAATATGCCGTTTTGATAGGCCAGTAATAATCGCTCAGCCGACAGATCGCCACCCGCGGCCAGCAACCCATCTTCTTCAGCAAGCGAAGGATTAGGAAACAGCAACCGTTTATCCAGCCTGAATATCATAAAGGCAAATTTATGCCTTCTTGCGTATCACCAGTTTTTTATTCTGCGCTTTTGCAACATTATCCATGTACTGCTGCATCTCGGTGTATTTGGCAGCCGGTATTACCTGGTTGGTCAACACAAATTTAGCGATGCTTACTACTTGATTTTTCGCAGCGTTGTAGGCATAATTTACCTCATAATTACCGTAGCTGAATTTCAGGCTTACATTGGCGGGCAAAGTTTCCACTTCAAAGTCGGCAGGCAGATCAATGGTGGTAACGCATGATTTTTGCATAGGGTGCTCAAAGTAATAATCCGTGTTTCTTTTATCAGTTATAGGTACAGTAAGGCCCCACAGATCGAATACCCGGGGGCGGTAAAACTGTTTATCACCCGCAAGCACATCGCAAAATTTATCATATTCAAGGTTGATATCTAATTCCTTAACGCCATCTTTATCCGGGGCATCCTTAAAATCAAAGGACGACGGCTGCTTAATATTTAAGTACCTTATCAGAAATTCCTTTTGCTCATCTACTTTCATGGATGACATATCAACATACATTTCACGATATCCGCCCGTACTCAATATCTTCATTTGCGCTTTTGCGCTACCATCAGTTTCCAGTGCGATATGAACTTCACTATTAAATTGATTGTCCTGCACCGTGCTTTTTGGTGTATTTACCAGTTTACCACCATCCTCGGTAATTAATAAAGCATTCCTGTTTTCGGTAAATGAGCCTAGTTTGCCAAAGGGCTGTGTGCTGCTGGTACACTCAAGCCAGGTGGTATCATTTTTAAATGGGATACACAAAATAGCATGATTAAAAGAATTATTAGGGAAAGCAAAATCAGCGGGCTCCTGGTTCGTGCCAGCCCTTATCAGGGCATAGTAAGCGGGTATATCCACGGCCTTTAGTAAAGCACGCATATAATTTGACAACGCCTTGCAATCGCCATATTTTTTATCGTCCACAAATGTTGCCGCAAAGGGTTTGTAGCCACCTATGCCTAATTGTATACCCACATAGCGCATACTTTGCTGCATATAAGCATACAGAAATTTAGCTTTTGCCTTATCAGTTTTAATAGTATCGGTCATTTTTCGCACTTCCTGTATGCGCGCAGGACTTAATGTGGATACATCACTATTTAAACCTTGTATCCATTTGCCAAAATTTTGCCAGCTGCTCATATCGCCGGGATAACCATAACAATCAAAATTGTTTGTACCAAATATAATATGGGGCAAAACTTTCCAGGCCTCTAAATTATCTTCCTTTTTTATCGCTTTAACATTTTTCACCTCCCAATTAAAGCTTTCACTTCCGCCATCACCGGGCTTTATGGGGATAAGATTAATGTTTTTGCATTTATACCTGAAGCCCATTTCCGGGCTAACCGAAACTTTATACTGGGCATTTTGGACTGATTGCTCCAAATTTTCCTGTATATACCAGTTTGGCAAACTTATAAAACTGCTTAAATTCTCTTCATATTCTACTTCCATGGTTTCTGGATAGTTTACAACGGAGTGCTTTAATCCCAAAAAACGGTCGTCAGTTACCAATGTTTCATCGTTTGATGCAGAACCGTCATACATATCGCTTTTGTGATATTTTTTTATCAGTTTCCCGGTACTGTCATAAACATGTATATCAATAAAACTGTAGGTATCATATTTACGGTTATAGAGGTATTGAAATACTGCTTCATTATCTCCCTTGTCGTTTAAAATGGTGACCAGGCTATGGTGTTTAATGAATACTTTACCCGGCCCTTTTACGGTAACCTCATCTATTGAATATCTGATCACCGAATTTGCATCCACTTTCAGCGAATCGGGTATGCCTGATGCGGTATAAAGCTCTTTGGGGATATCTTTATCCTGGCTATATGCTTTTGAAATGATCGCTAAACAAACGACGAAAATGCAAAGCAGGTTTTTCAAATATTTTTTGACGATCATACTATCAGATTTTTTTTAAAACGACCTGTTCATTTAACAATTCGTGCATTTTTTTATAGAACCCTTGAATGTCCTGGTATTCTTCCCTGAAATAGATCGTCTTTTTATGATTAAGCACATATTTCACCAGGATAGCTCCATCATCCTCCACTACAGTTCGTTTAAATATAATACTTTGATCGGGCATTACTATAGTAATTGGTTTAGGCAAAGCATCCGTTTTGTATCCGGTCGGCAATTTATAAACGCCGTACAGCGCGAAATTGTCCATATAACCAAAATCAATATCTGAAAAACGTTCATCGCTAAAGAAAGGGTTTTTACCCAGCCCATTAAATAAATTGGTGTTAAAATAAATATAGTTTTCGTCGGAGCCGGAAAGGTCAAGCTTAAAATTAAATTGCTGGGTGAGCGGTAATGAATCTACCTCCATATTCTCGCGTTTAAATGAGGATATTGTTAAATTGTTATCACTATTTCGTAAAGTATCAAGGTATTTATCTTGCCCTTTTTCATTATAGAGCCGTAAAGCATTTACTTTATTATAGCTGTAACTTGTTAACTCGGCATTTCCCTCCATCTTTCCGCCGGTTTTAATTTCTGCATTTATAGAAATCGACCGCATGGCGGGTTCGTCATTTTTTATAAAAACCATTTCATTATCCTTATCCCTTTGAGCAAAGTTGATATTATTATGCGGGTCAAGGCTTAAACCAAATGAATTAAGTATGTTCTTCGGTATAACGTTATATTGATTAAACCTGCCTGATGCATCAAGAACGTAGTTTTTTGTACTATCAACAGGGACGTAAACCACGGTATTGTTAAACAGAAAAATTGTGGGGTTAGCCGGATTTAACTTGCCATTATTTTTTGTGCAAACAATGAGCGGGTACGCTTTTATATCGGCCTTTTTTAGCAAATGATAAACGATCATATTGATCTCGGCTGAATTGCCCGATTTTGTGTCCCAGGCTTTTACCGTTCCATCTTGCGTGTAAAACATTAGCCTGTCATTCCATTTCATGCTATTTCTGACCGTATCAAAAATAAAAGCTATTTTTTCATCAGCAGATCTTAACTCTTTTGCTTTTTTTATAATGCCAGCCTCATTCGTAAGGTTTCTATCGAGGTCATATCCAAAATCATTGGCGTTAATTAACATCTTCCCGATTTTAGGCCAGGTGCTTACACGGGTATTGACACCTATAAATTCGATATGCTGCAAATTATCGATTCTTGAACTTATATAGGGTTCATTAGGCATCGAATGGATATTAGCCATCGCCCTGACCTGGTAGGTATCAGTTGTTTCGCCTACACTTTTTACATAGGGCTGTTTTACATGTGGTATGCTTTTAAAATCAATCGTAGCCGGGAGATTTAACTCAACCTCACTATACCGTACAGGGATAAAATTCTGGAAATTCCAAACGGAGCGGGGATACTCTCTGTAGGTAAACTCAATAATAGAGCCTGCTTTTACATTTGGCATCGCAAATTTCAAAGCAGAATGCCACTTATCGATCTCCTCTTTGTATATCTGTTTTTTATCGAGCGGCGTGATCTCAATTTTGCCATTCTCAAGGTTTATTGTTTCACCTTTTATATCGGCAATGCCAACATCGTATCCGGTGCTGAGGTACTCTAAAATTACAACTCCTGCTCCTTTGCCAAAATCATTAAAAATTTTGATCCGGGTGTGATGGCCCATTGGTAAGCCTGCTTTTCCATCCATAACCCCGTGGTCAAACAGTACCATCGCATTGGCGCCTTTTTCAAAATCACAGTCTTTCATTTCCAGATCAGCCTGGTCTACCTTGCCATATGGCTGCAGGACAGGCGTTTTTTGTGCCATAGCGGTAAGAGAAAATGCACAAAAAAGCGGTAATGTAAAAAATTTACGCATTGTGAGGTTTTGGTTTTCCGAATATAATGATAACTATAGTAATGAGAGGTGTAAAAAAGTAATGAGAGGTGTAAAAAAATATAAATCAATTAAAAATCAGGCCTTGTTTAATTTAGAAAACTATGATTTTTTTAATATGATCTGTTCATTCAGCATTTCGTGCATTTTCTTAAAAAACTCATGAAAATCAGGATAAGTATCTTTTGAATATTCCGACTTATTATAATTTATGTTGTACCGTAATATAATAATTCCGTTCTGTTCCGCTACAAATCGTTTAAAGCTTACGCTTTTATCGGGCATTATTATGGTAACGCTTTTGGGTATGGCATCCGTTTTATAACCTGCTGGGATCTTATAAACACCGTTGATGGAATAGCTTCTCATGTAACCAAAGTCAATATCCGTCATCCGGTTCTCGCTCAAAAACGGATTGCTTTTAAGAGAGGTGAAAAGGTTCGGATTTAAATAAATATAATTCTCATCAGATCCTGCCAGGTCAAGATCAAACTTAATATTCTGCGTTAGGGGTAATGTATCCACATCCATGTTCTCAAACGTCAGCGAGGATATTTTCAGGTTATTATCATCATCACGCAAATAATCGATGTATTTTTTTTCACCGTCTTTTTTGTAGCGTTCTTTTGCATCGATCTTGTAATAACTGTTACTGCTGATTTGCGCGGTACCCTCTAATTTACCCCCGGGTTTTATGTCAGCGTCTATTAAAACTATCTGCCTTGCAGGCAAATCATTTCTTAGGTAAATGATATCATACAAATTTTTTGATTTGTCAATATACAAGCCGGATGAGTTAAGCAGTTCGGCCGGAGTTTCATTGTACTGATTATACTTCCCTGTTGCATCAAGTATATATTCTTTATTGCTATCAATTGGTGCATAAACAACTGCCCTGTTAAATTGCACTGTAGATGTAAAGTAGGGGCGTACTTTACCGTGCTGGCGTGTACTTACTATCATTGGATATACCTGAACGCCTGATTGCTTAAGCAGGTGATAAAGTACCAGGTTGATCTCTGCCGAATTTCCGGTTTTGTTTTCCCATGCACGGTACGTACCATCATTGGTGTACCAGTGGTCTATTTCGTTCCACTTCATTGATTTTTTAACCTCATTAAAAACGTAGGCTATTTTATCATCATCGGTTTTGAGCGCTTTAGCTTTGCTAATGATAACATCTTCATTATTCAACTTTCTTTTAAGTTGGCCGCCAAAATCTTCGTCATCACTAAGGTGCCCGCCAACTTTTGCCCATGAGTCGCTTCCGGTTGATTGGAAACCACCTATTGGCCTGAACGAAACCAGTTGAAAACGAATCGATTGCAAATTATCCTCGAATGAAGACATGAATGGCTCATCGGGCAATGATGGTATGTTAGCCATCCCCCATGTTTCCATTTCTTCGTTATATGGATAACCATTCGTTTCGCGGGGGGGTATATAACTTCTTCCCTCGCTTGATGTGGTGTGTTTTACAAAGGATTGGGTTATGTTTGGTTGTCTTCTGAAATAAAAGAGATCGGGTATTGAAATATTGAACTCGCTATATCTTACTGGTATTTTTTCCTGGAAGTACCACGATGGCATATCAAAACTATCATTTGTACTAATAGAATATTTATATTCTATCACGCAGCCCGGCTTAACATTTGGTAATGTAAAGGTCAATTCACTGCGTACCTTATCAATAGATTTAGTGAATATCTGGCTTTTATCAATTTTTGTGATCTGTATTTTTCCGTCAATTAAATTGATGGTTTGGGCCTGTACACCGGTAATATACTCAAGCCGGCTACCGCCATAATATTCAATATGGACATCCGCTTCTTTTTTACCATTATCATTAAAAATTTTAACACGTTTGTGTATCTCATTAGTAATAATATTAAAATCACTGCTAAAATAAACATTGCCTTTTTCAAACAACACCTCGGCATTGGCATCTTTTTCAAAATCGCAGGCTTTCATTTCAAGGTCGGCCTGGTCTATTTTTCCGTAAGGTTGTGTTGAAGGAACAGTTTGCGCTTTCGAGGTGAAAGCTATAGTCCCGAAAAGTAACAGTGTAAAAAATTTATTCATTATAAGGCTTTGGTTTTCCGAATATAATAATAACTCTATTAATAGGTTACCTTAATTGAAAAGATCTATGACTTTTTCAATACGATCTGCTCATTCAATAACTCATACATTTTTTTGTAAAACTCATGAAAATCAGAGTAATTATCTTTTGAATATTCTGCCTTAGTATAATTTATACTATACCGCACTATAATATCTCCATCCTGCTCTTGTATAATTCGCTTAAAGGTGATGCTTCTGTCGGGCATAATTATAGTAACAGTTTTTGGTAATACGTCGATTTTGTAACCTGGAGGCATTTTATACGTACCATTTATGGAATAATTTTGCAGGTATCCGAAATCAATATCTGTCATCCGTTTATCGCTTAAAAACAGATTTTTCTTTAGCGATGTAAATAAGTTTGGATTTAAATAAATATAGTTCCCATCTGAACCGACAAGATCAAGGTTAAAGTCAACTTTTTGTGTTAACGGCAATGTATCCACATCCATACCCTCAAACTTAACAGCAGATATTTTTAAATTATTATCGCCATCACTCAGGTTGTCCATATATTTTTTCTCACCATTCTCCTTGTAGTTTTTCACGGTGTTCACCTTGTTGTAGCCAAAACTGACAAGCTGAGCAGTTCCATCTAATTTACCATCCGCTTTTATATTTCCATTTATCATTACTATCTGCCTCACCGATAAATCATTTTTCAAATAAACTGTATCAAAAAGCTTTTTTGATTTATCAATGTACAGACCTAGCGAATTAAGCAATTCAGCAGGTGTTTCATTGTATAGATTATATTTCCCCGTAGCATCGAGTACATAATATTTTATGCTATCAACCGGAACGTAAACCACGGCCCTGTTAAACTCAATAGTTGATGTGTTATACCGCGAAACCTTGCCATAATCCCTTGTACCGACAACCATAGGGTAGGCATTTATTCCCGATTGTTTGAGCAAATGATATAATATTAAATTAATTTCAGCTGAATTCCCGGTTTTGTTGTCCCACGCCTTTGAAGTACCATCTATAGTATACCAACGGTCAACGCCGTTCCACTTCATTCCATTTTTTACTTCATTAAAAATATAGGCAATTTTTTCATCCCCGGTCTTTAGCCCTGATGCCGTATTAATAATATCGCGTTCCTTATTTAAACTTCTTTTAAGCTGATCGCCAAAGTCTTCATCATCAGCTAATATTCCTCCAACCTTAGCCCAGGTATCTGAAAGCGTGCTATTAAACCCATTAATCGGCTTTACGCTAACAAGGTTAAGGCCAATTGATTGTACATTATCCGCAAACGATGACATATAAGGCTCCTGGGGTAACGATGCGATATTGGCCATTCCCCTTACTTCATTTTCAACATTGTATGTGAAAGTTTCTGAATCCTGTGTACCTGTTGCTCCGTTTCCCGTTCCACCCGTATCAAAAGTGTGCGTTAACACTTTCATAACTTTTGTGTCTGTGGCAACCGTATGTCTTATCAAAGGTTGATGCATTCGCGGATCGGGCCTGAAATAAAAGACGTCGGGAATTGAGGTAGCCAATTCACTATATCTCACAGGTATTCTTTCCTGGAAATCCCAATAAGGTATAGCAGCATTATAGTTGGCGTTCCATTTGTATTTATATTCTATTATACACCCTGGTTTTATATTTGGCATGGCAAATGTTACTTCGCTGTGCCATTTATCAATAACTTTATTATAGATCAATTTTTTATCAAGCTTTGTTATTTCAACCTTTCCGTCAACCAAATTGATCGTCTCGGCTTCTATCCCGTTAATGTATTCTTTATGATCACCACCCTCATAAGGTATTTGTATATTGGCCTCCTTGTTCCCATTCTCGTTAAAAATTTTAATTCGCTTATGGCTCTCTATAACAATGGATTTTAGATCATCTCCATAATAGAGGTTTCCTTTATTAAAAAGTACCTCGGCATTAGCATCTTTTTCAAAGTCACAAGCCTTCATTTCAAGATCGGCCTGGTCTATCTTTCCGTAAGGTTGTGTTGAGGGGGCTGTTTGTGCTCTTGCAGTGAAAGCTATAGTCCCAAGAAATAGCAGTGTAAAAAATTTATTCATAATGAGGGTTTGGTTTTCCGAATATAATAAGAACTCCGCTAACAATGCATTTTTGTAAAAATTATAGGTCTAATTATAAAGCTGCGCGTTTTTTAACTTAAAAGAAGCTATGACTTTTTTAGCACTATCTGCTCATTCAGCATTTCATACATTTTTTTGTAGAATTCCCGAATAGCTACGTATTCATCTTTGGTATAATATGATCTTGTAAAAGTGATCACGTAATTAATCACTATAGAGCCGTCATCTATGCCGGTCGCTCTCTTCATCATTATGCTTTTATCCGGCATTATTAAGGCCTGGCTTTTCGGCAGTGCTTCTATGACATAACCCACAGGTATTTTGTATAATCCGTTGATGATGTAATTTTTTAAATATTTAAAATCTATATCTGAATATCGCTCTTCACTTAAAAACGGGTTTGTATTTAATCCGGTAAACAAGTTGGGGTTAAAATAAATGTAATTTTCATCAGAGCCGTTAAGATCGAGACTGAACTTTAAATTTTGTATCAAAGGCAATGAATCTGTTTCCATGTTTATGAGTTTCATGGAGTCTATTTTTAAATTATTATCGTTATCCTTCAAGTCATCCTTATAACCTTTTTCGCCTAAATCTTTATATTTTTTTATGCTATTTATTTTATTGTAACTTAAATTGGCGATTTGTGCAGTTCCTTTTATTTTGCCTCCGGCCGTAATTTCTGCGTTAATAAAAACCACATTCCTTTTTGGAGAGTTATTTTCAATTTTAATAAATAGAGGGTAGCCTCCTTCGGGATGTATTAACAATCCATTTGAATTAAGCAAATAAAAAGGCACTTCATTATAAACGTTGTATTTGTTGGTGGCATCTAAAATGTATGGATTGCTATTACCAACAATAACGTAATTTATAATTTTATTCAGCTGATGCGTGGTGGCGTAATCTTCTATAATTTTACCATGTGTATTAACACACACCGGATAAACATTTAAGCCCGCCTTTTTGAGAAAATGGTAGAGAATAATATTTATTTCTGCAGCATTTCCTGATTTTTTGTTCCAGGCTTTTTTAATGCCATCATCCGTATATACATTGTCAAAATTATTCCAGGTCACTGATTTCTTAACAAGATCAAAAATATAAGCAATCTTTTTATCCTCCGTTTTTAACGCATTTATCTTAGCGAGTATAGCATCCTGATCGTTTAAATAAATATCGGCACTTAATTGTGAGCCAAAATCCTCATCCTTAAGCATGTTATTGGTAATTTCGTTCCAGGTCCTTTCATACCGTGCTGATACCTGGAACATAATAGCTTGTATATTATCGGTTAATGATGACATATAAGGTTCTTCCGCAAGGCTATGAACATTTTTCAGGGCCCAGATATATTTAATTCCTCCGTTGTCATTTTTGCCATTCATAAAAATACTTGAATCCCTGCTGAATTTTTGGCTAACTTTTTTTATAAATTTAAACGTGTAATCTTTACTAAACTCTACTTGTAATTCACTATAACGGGTTGGCAAATCAGACTGAAAAAGCCAATCGGGGAAATTACCGGGATATGGTGTAGACCATTTATACGTAAACTCCACTATTGAGCCCGGTTTTACATTCGGAAAAGTAAAAACCACAGCGTTAGTTTCTTTATCTACATTTTGAATATATATAAGTGGTTTATCAACGGGCGTATATTCTATAACATTATTGCGGTTGAGGTTAATGGTTTGCGCTTTAATGTCAGATATAGTTTCATCGTTGTGGGCACCATAATATTCAATACGGACCTTAGCGGCATCCATCCCCTTATCATTAAGAATTTTAATTCTTTTATGCCGTTCAATTTTTACTGACGAAAATCTGTAGTGAGCTTGTGCCTCATCAAATAATACCAAAGCGTTAGCACCCTTTTCAAAATCACAAGTTGTCATTTTGAGATCGGCAGTATCAACTACGCCAAAGGGCTTCGTCTGGCCTTTTGCAATTAATGTGATAAAGAATAAAACGAACAGGGTAAAAAGTCTTTTCAATTGCAATGGTTTAGTAAATCTAATATAACAGAACCAAGGTAAAAATATTAATTTAAGTTGCAGGGCCATTTGGCTTAAACCTAATGAAAATAGAATAGTCATACTAATCTCATGGATAATTTTAAACAGGTAAAGCATTTATACGCGAGGGCGGGTTTCGGGCTGCGTTTCCAGGACAGGGCAAATGCGGAACACGTTTCCGTAAAACGGGCAGTTAAAGAATTGTTTAAAACATCGGCTACTGATGACCCTATCAATGCCGTGCAGGGCAATACCGATTATATGACCCTGGCAAAAGGTGATGTACTTGCCAAAAAGCAATTCATGCAAC
>JABDFM010000017.1 GCA_013286565.1 Bacteroidota bacterium | reverse complement strand
GCGAATTATGTATGCAGGAAATGGATATTGATGCCAAACGCTTATCCGCTTTACGCGATAAACTGCAAGCTGCACTTACCGTGCTGGAAGAAAGCTATGTAAATGGCAATGTGGAGCACCGTTTACCGCATGTAGCCAATATCTCCTTCAAATACGTAGAAGGTGAAGGTTTAATGATGGCGATGAAAGACCTGGCTGTATCTTCAGGCTCTGCCTGTACATCAGCTTCGCTGGAACCATCGTATGTATTGAAGAGTTTAGGTCTATCGGATGATTTGGCGCACTCGTCTATCCGCTTTGGCTTAGGCAGGTTTACTACAGAAGAAGAGGTGGATTATGCGATTGAGGTAACTAAAAAATCGGTTATTCATTTGCGCGAACTTTCTCCACTGTGGGAAATGTTTAAAGAAGGAATTGATCTGGATTCAATTGAGTGGGCAGAACACTAATTGATTTGGAGTTTAGAAATTAGGATTTAGAATTTAATATTAAAATAGTAAAACATAAAGCTATGGCTTATTCAGATAAAGTAATCGATCACTACACCAACCCCCGCAACGTAGGCACTTTGGATAAAAGCAGCCACAAAGTTGGTACTGGTTTGGTTGGAGCACCTGAGTGCGGCGACGTAATGCGCCTGCAGATACAGGTTGATGATAACAATATTATCACTGATGCTAAATTTAAAACATTTGGCTGCGGTTCGGCTATTGCGTCGTCATCATTGGCTACCGAATGGCTTAAAGGCAAAACTATCGATGATGCCATGAAAATTGACAACATGGATATTGTTGAAGAACTGGCCCTGCCACCGGTGAAAATCCACTGCTCAGTATTGGCAGAAGATGCGATTAAAGCAGCAATTAATGACTTTCGCGTAAAAAATGGCATGGCGCCAATTGAAAGCGAAAAAGTACATCACTAAATAGAATCAAGGATCAAGAGTCAAGAACCAAGGTTAAAATATCTTTCTTGACTCTTGATTCTTGGCTCTTGACTCTATAATAATGGTAACTATAACAGATAAAGCTAAAGGAAAGATAGATCACCTGATGCAGGATGCCAATTTGGATGGTTCCTATTTCCTGCGGGTTTCAGTGCAGGGGGGCGGCTGTTCAGGTTTATCATACAATCTTGACTTTGATAACGAGATAAAAAAAGGCGACCAGTTTTTTGAAGATCGTGGTATCCGCCTTGCTTTGGATATGAAATCATTCCTGTACCTTGCAGGAACAGAGCTTGATTTTTCGGACGGTTTAAACGGCAAAGGTTTTAACTTCCACAACCCTAATGCAACCCGTACCTGCGGTTGCGGCGAGAGTTTCTCCGTATAGGATTTCACTGATTTTATTTTTTTGATTGCACCGATTTTGTAGTACACGATCGGTGTAATCATTATATCATTTTCATAATCGGTGTAATCCTTTTATATTTATCGGTGTAATCAATTAGCCTGAATGAATAAAATATCTGATCGATCAACTGTACCGAGCCTGATACGGAACATTGTAACTAACATCCACCCTGATTCCCATATTTTCATGACCCACAAGGTAAAGGATGAATGGGTAGAGATTTCCTATAAACAAACTATCGAAAATGCAGATGCTATATCTGCATGGATGCTGGATATTGGCATCAAAAAAGGCGACAGGATGTCCCTTATCATCGAAAACGGCCCTGATTATGTTTATTACGACCAGGCCCTGCAGCAAATTGGCGCTGTAAACACCTCCATATACCCCACCCTTTCTGAAAGTGAAATAGAATACATATTAAATGATTCAGGAGCTAAGGCAATACTGGTTGGCAACCCATTTTTGCTGCGTAAAGTTGTCAGGGTAGCCAATAATTGCCCGACATTGATCCGGATTATTCCTGCGTTTGATGATTACGAGAAGCATACCGAAAAAATAAACCTTAATGCTGGTGTTATAGGTTTTAAAGAGCTGATTGCCGAAGGAAAAAAACTGGTTGAAAAATATCACCTGGCTATAAATGCAGCCCGCGAGGCTATTTTGCCATCCGACCTGTCATGCCTTATTTATACTTCTGGCACAACGGGTATACCTAAAGGTGTAATGTTAACACACTTTAACCTGACAGAGAACGTCCGCGCCAGCCTGGAACAGATACAAGTGGTGGATAAAAACGATAGCTTCTTATCTTTCTTACCGCTTTCGCACATTTTCGAACGTACGGGCACTTATCATATTTGCCTTTTTAAAGGATGCCGCATTTCATTTGCCCAAAGCCTGGATCTGTTAGCTAAAAACATGACAGAAGTTAAACCAACTATTATGTGCTGCGTTCCGCGTTTGTTGGAGCGTATCCATGATAAGGCCATGAAAAACGGAACTTCTGCCGGGGGCGCCAAAACTAAGATTTTCCTTTGGGCATTGGGTATTGGCAATAAGTACCGCTTGATTCTTGAGGATGGCAAAAAGCCCGGCTTCATATTAAACAATCAGCATAAAATTGCTGAGAAACTGGTTTTCAGCAAGATAAAAGAAAAAACCGGCGGGCAGTTAAGATTTCTGATATCAGGCGGCGGCGCTTTGCCAAAAAACATTGGGGAATTTTTTGGAGACCTGGGTATCAAAGTGTTAGAAGGATTTGGTTTAACAGAAACTTCACCTGTAATGGCCGTTACCGAAAACGAACGGGTTGTTTACGGAACGGTTGGCCGTATTATCCCGCGCATTGAAGTAGCGATACAAAATGTGGATACCAAAGAGATATACACCATACAAACGCATCAAAATTTTAAAGATGATTATCAATCCGAAGAAGGCGAGATCATTGTGCGCGGGCATTGTGTGATGAAAGGTTACTGGAACAAACCAGAAGAAACAGCTACGGTGATCGACCCGGATGGATGGTTCCATACCGGTGATATTGGCCGGTTTTATAAAGGCAACCTGCAAATAACCGACCGCCTTAAAAATATGCTGGTAAACGCCTACGGTAAAAATGTTTATCCTACTCCTGTTGAAAATACTTACCTGAAAAGCTCAAGAATAGAGCAGGTATTTTTGGTGGGTGATAAACGGGAATATATCACTGCTATTATTATACCAGGGAGAGAAACTTTGCAGGAAACGTTTAACCTACCCAATGAATTTTTTGAAAAACCTGACCTCTTTATTGAAGACAAGGAGATAGTTGACTGGATAGCCCAGGATATTAAACGCCTATCTAATGAGCTGGCCAAGTTTGAACGCATTAAAAACTTCAAAGTAAAACGCAACCCTTTTAGTATGGATGATGGCGAGATCACCCCTACCATGAAAGCCAAACGCAAAGTGATCGAAAAGAAATATGCGACTGCGATAGATGAAATGTATTTGCAGGAAGCGGAAGCGGATTAAAATAGAATTATATACTGATGCCTATTCTTAACGAACTATTCTCCTTTAATAAATTGGAGTTTAATCCTTAAATTTACCTTTACAATAATTTAAAATTACTGACATGGCAAAATGTACAGTACAATTAAACTCTACGCAAGTGTTATTGTTGAAAGGAGAGTTTGGGATTTCAGACTTTGCTTTTAAGTTATATGATTACTATCAAGGCCGTATCACCGAACAACCAGATATTAAGGAATTGGCACATTACATACATAATGAGGTTATACCACATTATTTTAACAACAAGTTTATTGCTCAAAACACTGTAAATTTCTTAGATACAAACTTCCAATCTGGTGTAGTAAACGTTAACGCTTTAATAGAAGCGTTGAGTGCAATGTTTGGTAGAGTAGCCGCTTCAAACTCACAAGGTCTGCTTAATCCAGACTACGTAAAGAAGCCTGGTTTAGTAGTAAACTTAGTTGAACAGATGGCCAAGGACAGGTTACTCAAAAGAAATATTAGATTGACTTCAACAACGAAAAAAAAATCATTGCTAACACAATTAAAATCAAAACCATCCATAGATAATCATTATCCCAATGATTGGGATTATTCTGCAGAAAATTGGGACGATATGTATAAAGATGCATTTGACGGTAATCCCGAAGCGGAGTGGAATATTGATTAATCCAAGTTAAATCAAAAACAGGGCTCTAATTTTGTTGAATATTTCCTTAAATTTGTGTTAAAGGCATACTACATTTAAAGTAAATGAAAACATTAACAGTAAATATTGAAGATACCTTATCGGAAAAGGCAATTACATCTGTTTTGGATGCGCTCAAATTAGAATATGAACTTGATGATGATTCACAGTTTAAAGACGAAACCGAGCGCATTATGGCTAATTCTTATCTTTCTGACAAATTAACCCAGGGCAGAAAAGATATGGAAGATGGTAAGGGAACAAAAATCTCTCTCGATGATTTATGGAAATAGTCTATCAGCCTAAAGCTTTAGAGGATTTAAAATTCTGGAAACGATCGGGTAATCAACCAATACAAAGAAAAATACTTACTCTTCTTCAATCCATCCTGGAAACTCCGTTTGAAGGCATTGGAAAACCAGAACCACTTAAACATAATTTTTCCGGAATGTGGTCGCGGCGTATTAATCATGAACATCGTTTAATTTATGAAATTAAAAATAATGAGGTTCATGTTTACTCACTAAAGGATCATTATTAACTTCTAAATACTTAATTACCAAGGGACCGCTCCAGTTTCTGGATTATTATCATCACTAAATGCTGCCCTGTTATGGTATTTTTACAAATTTTAGATATATTTGATATACAGGCACTTTAGCGTTAAACCAATGATGCTAAATGCTGAAAATCCAATATAACCCTATAGTAATTTATAGCTATGCTCAATCTATCCGTCATCCTGGAAGATAGTGCCCGCAGGTATCCGGCAAAAGCGGCTTTTACTTTTATGGATACCACCCTTTCCTTTGCCCAGGTCAATGATGCAGCCAACCGGGTTGCTAATGGTTTAAAATCTATAGGTATTGAGGTAGGCGATAAAGTAGCTTTAAGCTGTCCTAATTTGCCTTATTTCCCCATTATTTATTTCGGTATCCTTAAGGCGGGAGCTGTGGTTGTGCCCCTTAACTGTTTGCTCAAAAAGGATGAGATTGAATATCACTTGCAGGATAGTGATGCAAAAGCCTATTTCTGTTTTACAGGGCCAACCGATTTTCCATTAGGCGAAATTGGATATGCGGCTTTCAATGCAGTAAAAGGCTGCGAACATTTCTTCATGATCATGCATAAACCCGGAATGCCCTCCAATATTGAAGGAACCCGGACTTTGAGCGATCTAATGGAAGGGCAATCGCCGCTGTTTGAAATGTACCAGAGCAGTGCCGAGGATACCTGCGTGATCATCTATACATCCGGTACAACTGGTCGGCCCAAAGGGGCAGAACTGACGCACTCTAATTTGTTATGGAACGCGGTTTTGATATGTGACCTGATGGCCGGTGATGCGGATGATGTAGGGCTTATTGTTTTACCGCTGTTCCATATTTTCGGAATGACGGTGATGATGAATGCCGGTATTTACAAAGGGCGGTCGAGCGTCCTGCTTGCCCGTTTTGATGCTGAGATGGTATTTGATATGATGCAAAAACACAAAGTGACACTTTTTGCAGGCGTGCCTACCATGTATTGGGCGTTGCTGAATTATACCAATCCTAAATTTGATTATGAAAGCATCGCCCAAACCTTGAAAATATGCTGTTCGGGTGGTGCATCGTTGCCTGTAAAAGTGTTGCATGATTTTGAAAAACGTTTTAACGTGCCCATTATTGAGGGTTACGGAATGTCGGAAGGTTCACCTGTGGTTACTTTTAACCAATTGAATACTGTAAGAAAACGGGGTTCAATAGGCAAAGAATTTTGGGGTGTCGAAGTAAAATTGGTGGATACCGATAGCACAGAAGTACCTGTTGGTGAAAAAGGTGAACTGCTCTACCGGGGGCATAACGTGATGAAAGGATATTATAAAAAGCCGGATGAAACGGCAAAAGCCTTGCAAAATGGCTGGATGCATTCAGGAGATATTGCTACAAAAGATGAGGACGGCTTTTATTTTATTGTGGACAGGACCAAAGATATGATCATCCGCGGCGGTTTAAAGATATATCCCCGCGAGGTGGAAGAGTTGATGATAAAGCATGAAGCGGTGTCCTTGGTCGCCATTATCGGTATCCCGCACGAGGAAATGGGCGAAGATGTGAAAGCTTTTGTAGTGCTGAAGGATGGTCATTCCGTTTCAGAAGCCGATCTGATAAACTGGACAAAAGAACAAATTGCCTCCTATAAATATCCCCGCCATATTGAGTTTGTAACAGCTTTACCCATGAGCGCTACAGGCAAAATCTTAAAAAGAGAGTTGCGGAAATGAGGCAAGCCTCGCAGTTATTTGAATTCAATAGCCTCTCTCTCCGAAATTCTAACTCATATCTCAAATCTCGCATCTCAAATCTAAAAAAAAGCTATTTTTGCAACCTTAATAAAAGTTATGAGTATTGCCCTATCCGAACAGGAAATTATACGCCGCGAATCATTACAGCAGCTGCGCGACCTTGGTATCAACCCATACCCTGCCGAAGCATTTGATGTGACCGCTTTTGCGCAGGATATAATAGATAATTTTGAGAGTAACCCCGATACCTATCAGCATGTAGTGCTGGCGGGTCGTATTATGACACGCCGCATTATGGGCAGCGCATCCTTTGCCGAATTGCAGGATTCGACCGGGCGCATACAGGTTTATTTAAAGCGTGATGATATTTGCCCAGGCGAGGATAAAACACTTTATAATACCGTGTTTAAAAAACTGCTGGATATTGGGGACTATATCGGTGTTAAAGGCTACGTATTTTTAACCCAAACCGGCGAGATATCTGTGCATGTACAGGAAATGGTGCTTCTGTCCAAAGCATTAAAACCCTTGCCGGTTGTAAAACGTGATGAGGAAGGCAATATCCACGATGGTTTTACCGATCCTGAACTGCGTTACCGCCAGCGTTACGTTGATCTGACTGTAAATCCTGAGTTTAAGCAGATATTCATGAAGCGCTCTAAGGTAATCAGCTCGATGCGTGATTATTTTAATTCGGAAGGTTGGATGGAAGTGGAAACCCCTATCCTGCAGCCTGTTCACGGTGGCGCGGCGGCAAGGCCATTTACCACACACCACAACACACTGGATATGCAGCTTTACCTGCGCATAGCCAACGAATTATATCTAAAACGACTGATCGTAGCTGGATTTGACGGTGTTTATGAGTTTGGTAAGATGTTCCGCAATGAGGGCATGGACCGCACCCATAACCCTGAATTCACCTCGGTAGAAATATATGTGGCTTATAAGGATTATATCTGGATGATGGCTATGGTAGAGGCTTGTTTAGAACATGTAACCCGTGCCGTTCATGGTATCCCTGTAGTACAAGTGGGTGATAACGAGATCAATTTTGAAGGGCCATACACCAAATTATCGATGTATGACTCTATCCTGAAATATACAGGGATAGATGTATCCGCGATGGATGAAGCTGGTTTACGTAAAGTTTGTGCCGATTTAAGTATAGACATAGATGCTACCATGGGTAAAGGCAAACTGATCGATGAGATATTCAGCGCTAAGGTGGAAGCTAACCTGATACAGCCGACTTATATTACCGATTACCCTATCGAAATGACGCCGCTTGCTAAAAAGCACCGCAGTAAAAATGGACTGGTTGAGCGTTTCGAACTGTTCGTGAACGGCAAGGAAATAGCTAACGCTTATTCTGAATTAAACGACCCTATCGACCAGCGTCAGCGTTTGGAGGAGCAATTGATATTAGCCGGTCGTGGTGATGAAGAAGCCATGGCCATGGATGATGACTTTTTACGTGCACTGGAATATGGCATGCCGCCAACATCTGGACTGGGTATAGGCATTGACCGTTTGGTGATGCTGATGACCAATCAGCACACGATACAAGAAGTGTTGTTCTTCCCACAAATGCGACCTGAGAAAAAAGCTAAAGTTGTTACTGCTGACGATTTTATAAAGATCGGTGTACCTGCTGAATGGGTGCCTGTGCTTAACAAAATGGGCTTTAATACTATTGAAGACTTGAAAGCAGCCAACCCAAATAAGGTGTTCAACGACCTGGGTGGTATGCGTAAAAAATTAAAGCTGGATATTACCATGCCTGCTAAAGAAGTGGTGATGGCTTGGTTTGAGTAACAGTGGGCAGTTGCCGGTTTTCAGTTGGCAGTTCTTAATACAATAGTATAAAGTATAAAGTGCAAACAGCCTACTGCAAACTGAATCTATTAACAATTTGTTAATGAAATCATAAACTCCTTAGAACTTTAGTATTAGAATTATCATTTAATTTTATAGTTCAACATCTAATACTATAGTTATGACTAATTCAATCCTGGAGATTACCGAAAGCGAATACTTAATAAAACTGAACAGGGGTAAATTCGACCTGTCTTTTATCCGCAGTTTATTAAAAATGGTTGAAGTGGCCAACCCATCTGATAATCAAATGATCATTGCCGAAAGATATATTACACCGAGACAGGATCATTCGTCAGAGCCCGATTATTACAGCTCAATTGAAGAGAAATAGGCTTTAGATCGGTTGATCCAAAGCCTATTTTTTTTAGAATTGGCGATATCCGCCACGCACTACCTGTTTATCCATTTGTGCCAGCTGACCTTTCATCATCTTTATCTGGTCGGCAAGTAATTTGTTTTTATCTTCTTTGGTGGCTTCCTGCAAATACATTTGCGCTTCGCGTTTGTTGCGTTTGGCCATTGATATACCTGCCAGGCTTAATTTAGCCAGCGCAATATTGTGCGACATTTTCATCCCCAAACTAAGCGCCTTTTTGAAGTACTTTTCTGATTTCATCGGCGATTTGCGCGATTCCAGCAAACCGATCAGCAAATTATAATAGCCGTGCTGACTTTTATTCAGCTGTTTTTCATAATCAGTGATCTTTGCCAGCCATTGCTCAGATTTTACCATGTTTTCCTTGCGCAGATAAAACTGGGCGATCAGCATGTTTTCATTAAAGAAAAAGGTAAGGAGAATAAAACCTCCCATAAAAAACACTAATATACCCCATCCCCAAAAACCAAAGCCACAAAGTGCGATCCCCGCTCCTGCTATCACGCAGGAAATAATTAAACGAACAATATTTGACATAATTCTTTCTACTAAAAATAGATTGCAAATATCCGTTTATTTGTATTCTTAACCAACATCTGTACAAATATTTATGGCGATAGAATTAGAACCATCCTGGCTTAAAGTTTTGCACGGCGAATTTGAAAAGGATTATATGCTGAAGCTGAAACAATTCCTGAAAGAAGAGAAGGAAGCCGGGCATAAAGTTTACCCAAAAGGAGGCGATATCTTTAATGCTTTTAACAAAACACCCTTTGATAAATTGAAAGTAGTGATACTTGGACAGGACCCCTATCATGGTGCACACCAGGCACATGGCTTATCATTCTCAGTACAAAAAGGGATCACGCCACCGCCATCGCTCAAAAACATTTACAAGGAATTGGTAACAGACATACCCGGTTTTGTTATTCCAAAGCATGGTGATCTGACCGAATGGGCCGAACAGGGCGTACTGCTGCTCAATGCATCCTTGACCGTACGCGAGGGTAACCCTGGTTCACATCAAAAAAGAGGCTGGGAAGAATTTACCGATACAGTTATCAAAACCATATCCGAAAAGAAAGAAGGCATTGTATTTGTCCTTTGGGGGGCATTTGCGCAGGCCAAAGCCGAACTCATCGATCAAACCAAACACTTTATTATCAAATCGCCGCACCCGTCACCATTTTCAGCAGACAGGGGATTTTTTGGCTCTAAGCCATTTTCAAAAACAAATGCGATTTTGGAAAAAGAAGGAAAGACAGCGATTGATTGGCAGATCAGCCCCCTCTAAATCTCCCCCTGTAGGGGAGACTTTATTTTACACTTTTAAAAGCCCTCCCTTCCGGGGAGGGTTTGGGTGGGGCTCAGTATTCCACCGGCACTATTGGCTCTTTCTTACTGGTTGACATGATCATCATGGTTTGGAAAGTTTTCACAACGGGAATACGGCTGATCTTTTCCATGATCAATTGCTCATATGATTTGATGTCGCGCACATAAACTTTCAGCAAAAAGTCGCACTGCCCGGTTACGTGATGGCATTCGGTTACTTCTTTGATCTTTTGTATCTCTTCTAAAAACACCTGGATGGTATTGTTCTTATGGAAATCGAGCGATACCTGGATAAAGGTTTTGATACCCAGTCCAAGTTTTTCCTCGTCGACCAATGCATGGTAGCTTTTGATGTATTCCGCGTTCTCCAGTTTGCGCACACGTTCCAACGTAGGTGCAGGTGAAAGCCCTATTTCGTTCGAAAGTTGCAGGTTGGTTATCCTTCCGTTAGCTTGTAAAATCTTAAGGATCTGGAGGTCTATTTTGTCGAGTTCAGTAGCCATGATAAATACAAATATAGTTTTATCTTACTTAGCAGAATAAAATTTTTCATAAAAGTGTTTCAACAATCATAAATTTTTTCTTAAAATATTTAGACTAATCTAAATTTTTTATTAGATTTGTTTAAATGAATACATTTACTGAAGAGAATTATTTAAAGGCAATCTACCACCTTTCGCTACAATCGTCAAGTGTAAGCACCAACCAGATAGCGGCTTCGTTGAACACCAAAGCGGCGTCCGTTACGGATATGCTTAAAAAATTGGCGGAAAAGGGACTGATCAATTACACCAAATACCAGGGTGTGACGCTGACTGCTGCGGGTGAAAAGATCGCGGTCAGCATTATTCGCAAGCACCGCCTTTGGGAATATTTTTTGGTGGAGAAACTTAATTTCAAGTGGGACGAGGTGCATGATGTAGCCGAAGAACTGGAACATATCTCATCAAAAGAGTTGGTTGACCGCCTGGATGACTTCATGGGTCATCCAAAATACGACCCACATGGGGACCCTATACCCGATAGCAACGGGCTATTCAAAACGCATGAGTTAAAACCTGTAGCTACACTGGTTATTAATGAAAATGGTATAATTTCAGGTGTGCGGGATCATTCCACAGCTTTCCTGCAATATCTGGAGCGGATGCAGCTGACTATCGGCAAAAAAATAAAAGTGACAGAAATAAATGATTATGACCACTCGGTTATTTTACAGGTTGAGGATAAAAAAGTGCACATCAGCCGTGAAGTTGCCAATAATCTACTGATAGCGATATGAGTGAGCAGAAACAATCATTAGGTGATGTGCATAGCTCTATCGCCACAGAAAACAAGCTGGGGTGGCGCAAATTTTTGGCGTTTATAGGTCCTGCATATTTAGTGAGTGTAGGTTATATGGACCCGGGTAACTGGGCCACAGATATTGCTGGTGGCAGCGCGTTTGGTTATAAGCTGATCTGGGTGCTGTTTCTTTCCAACCTGATCGCACTTTTATTGCAATCGCTAAGTGCACGCCTGGGTATAGTGCGCGGGCTTGATCTGGCCCAGGCCTCTAAAAACACTTATCCCCGCTTTGCAAACTTTTGCCTGTATATCCTGGCCCAGATCGCTATTATAGCCTGCGACCTGGCCGAGATCATCGGTATGGCCATTGGGTTGCAATTATTATTCCACCTTCCGCTGATATGGGGTGTATCGCTTACCATAACCGATACGGTGCTGATGCTTTTCCTGATGAACAGGGGGATGCGCAAGCTGGAGGCTTTTATCATGTCGATGATCCTTATTATAGGATTATCCTATTTGATCGAGATGTTTATTGTAGGGCCGGATATAGTGGGTATAGCTAAAGGTTTTATTCCTACCAATTTGTTTAAGGGTGATAAGACGAGCCACGAAATGCTGTACATAGCCATCGGCATTATCGGTGCCACTGTAATGCCGCACAATTTATATCTTCACTCATCGCTGGTGCAAACACGTCAAATAACCCGGACAGACGAGGGTATAAGATCAGCTATAAAATTTAATTTATTCGACACCACAATTGCACTTAACCTGGCGTTTTTTGTAAATGCGGCGATATTGATATTGGCAGCAAGCGCGTTTTTCACAAATGGTTATTTCAAGGTGGCCGAGATACAGGATGCCTATAAACTACTGGAACATATTTTTGGTTCGCTTGCCCCGGTTTTATTTGCCATAGCCTTAATAGCATCGGGGCAAAGCTCCACCATTACCGGGACATTAGCCGGGCAGATCATCATGGAGGGGCACATCAATCTGCGTATTGAACCCTGGTTACGCCGTTTACTAACCCGTTTCATAGCAATTATGCCGGCAGTATTCACCATTATATATTTCGGCGAAAACGGCCTTGGGAGCCTGATCATATTGAGCCAGGTAGTGCTTAGTTTGCAATTGGGTTTTGCGGTGATCCCGTTGATCCATTTTACATCCGACCGTAAACGAATGGGCAAATTTGCCATCGGCTTAAAAGTTAAAATATTGGCCTGGGCATGTGCGGTGCTGATACTTGGGTTGAATGCAAAATTGGTGTTCGATCAGATCGGCGATTGGGCAAAACAATCTCCTTCTACGGCAATCTGGATGTATGCAGTGGTAGTGCCTGTTACCTTAGCGATTTTTGCACTGTTACTTTATGTGTTTTTTGAACCCATGTTTTTTAAACACCGTGATCAGCCTGCACAGGTACCACATGGGTTAGCTACGACGATAACAGATCTGACGGCAATCACTTATAAACATATCGGCGTCACCATCGATTTTTCTAATAACGACCGTGATTGTATCCGGCATGCGATTATGCAGGGCGGCAAACACGCACATTACACTTTGATACACGTGGTTGAAACCGCAGGCGCACGTTATTATGGCACAGAAGTATTAGACCACGAAACACAAAGCGATTTTGACAACCTTGAAAAATATGTTTCATCGTTAAAGGAGATCGGGTATAAAGCTACTGCCAGGATGGGTTTCGGCAGGGCTGCCAGCTCTATCGCGCAGATCGTAAATGATGAAAAGATCGAATTTATTGTGATGGGTTCGCATGGGCACAAGGCCCTTAAAGACCTTATTTTTGGAACAACGGTAAATTCTGTTCGTCACCTGGTGAATGTACCGGTGCTGGTCGTTAAACCACAGTAAGAAAGAGCCAGGAATCAAGAGCCGAGAGCCAAGAAAGTTAAAAGAATTACTTTTTTATCTTGATTCTTGCTTCTTGACTCTTGCTTCTTAATTCTTGCTTCTTGGCTCTCTTAATCGCATATTTGCAGTGATGAGCCAGGATCTATATATAAAGAACAAAAAAGCCTATTTTGAATACCAGATACTGGATAAATATACAGCCGGGTTAAAATTGCTGGGGACTGAAATTAAATCAATCCGCGAAGGTAAAGCCAACCTGAATGATGCTTTTTGCACGTTTATTGATAGCCAGTTGTATGTGCGCAACCTGCATATTGCCGAATATTCATACGGTTCATTTTATAACCACGAAGCTAAACGCGACCGTATCCTGTTGCTAAATAAAAAGGAACTAAAAAAGTTGCAAACCCGTGGCGAAGAAAAAGGCTTGACCATCGTACCTCTGGCGCTCTTTATCAGCGAACGTGGTTTTGCCAAACTGGAAATTGGCCTGGCACAAGGTAAAAAGACCTTCGATAAGCGCGAAACTATGAAAGAACGTGATACTAAGGTGGAGATGGAAAGAGCGATGAAAAGATAGTTGGCAGTTATTAGTTTGCAGTTGGCATTTGAGTACGCACTGCAAACTGCCTACTTAAAACTGCAAACTGAAATCACCAGGCTTTATCCCCTACTAACGGCACAAATCTGAAAGTATCTAATACGTGTTTTTCGTAATCATTCTCAGCCGTTTTGAGGATGGTCACCATTTTTTGTGTTTCCTCATTCCCTACAGGTATTACCAATATCCCGCCGATATTCAATTGCTTTAGCAGCACATCAGGCACCAATGGCGCGCCGGCGGTAACGATGATCTTATCATAGGGGGCATGTTCAGCAATACCTTTTGAGCCATCACCCAAAAAGAAATGGGGCTTATAACCCATATATGGCAAAACCTGTATGGTACGCTCATATAGCTTTTCCTGGCGTTCAATGGTATAAACTTTTGCGCCGAGCTCCAGCAAAATACAGGATTGATAACCGGAACCTGTACCTATCTCCAACACCTTATCCCCTTTTTTGATATGCAGTAATTGGGTTTGATAAGCCACCGTGTAAGGCTGTGAAATTGTTTGCCCCTCACCTATCGGGAAGGCAATATCACGATAAGCCTGGTTCCAGAAAGTTTCATCAAAAAAGTAATGCCGGGGTACTTTACCAATGGCTTTTAATATCTGCTCATCTTCGATACCCTTCTTTTTTAATATATCAACCAGCTGTTTTCGGGCGCCTTTTTCGCGGTAATTATCTACAAACCTATAACTCATTATGGGGCCAAATTTAAGCACGATTTACAGGATTTTAGAGATTGTTAGGATTTTTATAATCCCTGAAAATCAGTGTCAATATGGATCAACGTCAGGTTGCACTATACTCCCTTTACTTAATTTCGTAGTTTGAAACTGTGTGATCACATCACGAATGATAGCTTTTGTTTTATTGATGGAGACCCCATCCTTCTCAAACTTCAGCATGATGGATTTGATATAATAATTGCGGATACGGCTGACAAGCGGAAACTCGGGGCCTATCACCCTATCGCCAAAGTTTTTGCGGAGTTCCGTGGCAAGATATTCAGCTTGGTTATAAAGTATCTCGGGATTTTTGTGTTTGATATCCAGGTTGATGATGCGGTAAAATGGTGGGTATTTGAAAGTTTTACGTTCAGTCATTTCTGTAAGATACAGATCCTGGTAGTCATTTTCGATCACCTGTTTGATAACTCGATGATTAGGATCGTAGGTTTGTATCACCACTTTACCTTGCTTTCCTCTTCGCCCTGCCCTGCCGCTTACCTGTGCCAGCATCTGGAAACTGCGTTCATTGGCGCGATAGTCAGGATATTTTAAAAGGCTGTCCGCATTAATGATACCAATTACGGTTATATCCGAAAAATCCAGTCCTTTGGCAACCATTTGTGTTCCCACCAGGATGTCTATTTTCTTTTCCTCCAGGTCGTTCAAAATGTTTTGCAATGAGTTTTTTGAACGGGTGGTATCCAGGTCCATCCGGGTTATTTTGGCTTCAGGTAATAACAGGCTTAATTCATCTTCAACCTTTTCTGTACCGAAACCCTTATATTCTAAATGTGTAGAACCACATGCCGGGCAAATTGTTGGTGAATCTTCCTTATAACCACAATAATGGCAATGCAGCTTGCCACTGCTTTTATGATAAGTGAGGCTGACGTCGCAATTTATACATTTAGGCGTATAGGCACATACTTTGCACATCAACAAAGGGGCATATCCCCGGCGGTTTTGGAATAAGATCACCTGCTCTTTATTGGCAAGCGCGTTTTTCATATCCTCCATCAATACACCGGTAAAGTGCGATTGCATAGTTTTCTTCTTGGTTTCCTCGGTAATGCTTACCACCTCAGTTTTTGGCAATTGAACACCGCCAAAACGTTCAGTCAATTCAACTAATCCATATTTATGTAGCCGGGCGTTGTAATAAGTTTCAAATGATGGCGTAGCCGACCCTAAAAGCACTTTACCCTGGTAAGTATTAGCGAGGTAAATAGCTGCATCACGCGCATTGTAGCGCGGGGCCGGGTCGAATTGCTTGTAGGATGTTTCATGCTCCTCATCCACAATGATCAAACCCAGATCGTTAAATGGCAAAAAGACTGACGAGCGGGCGCCTAAAACCACCTTATACTCATGATTGAGCACTTTTTGCCAAACTTCAACACGTTCATTATCATTAAAGCGCGAGTGATACACACCGATATTACTGCCGAAATACTGGCGCAGACGCTCGATGATATGGGTAGTCAACGCAATCTCAGGCAACAAATAAAGCACCTGCTTGCCTGAGTTGATCATATCTTCGATGAGGCGAATATATATCTGTGTTTTGCCTGATGAGGTGACCCCGTGAAGCAATACCACATCTTTTTCCTCAAATTGACACCTGATATCCTGTAAAGCATTAGTTTGCTGCTCACTCAAAATAAAATCGCTGCTAAACTCTTCCTCGTCAAAATATAAACGGCTTACATTTTTTTCTTCGGCGATAAATATTTCCTTTTCGATCAACGACTTAATACTTGCATCACTTGCACCGCTTTCTTCTATCAATTCGTTTTTTGAAATGACCTTTTGATGGCGGGCCAACTTAATATATGCTAACAAAGCGTCTGCTTGTTTGGGTGCACGTTTTTCCAGTATCGGAAAAAGCTCCTTCAAGTTATCCTGGTTGTTATATACCGGGTTTAAGCTGATGAATGTTTTTTTACGCGGTTTATAACGGTCGCTTACTTCTTCAGAAATATGGATGATGTTTTTTTCAAACATCAACTTCAGGATAGGCATTACCGTTTTTTGCCCTAATAGTTTAACAATATCGCCAACAGTGAGTTCGGGCTGTAATTCAAGTGCCTCAACTATCAGATATTCCTTATCATGCAGGGATGGCTTATCGATCTCAAAATCCTTGTTTAAACCGATCTTTGTTTCACTTGCCAGTTTTAATGCTGACGGAAGGGCGGCGTTCATCACCTCGCCCATGTTGCACAGGTAATATTCAGCCAGCCATTGCCAAAACTGCAATTGTTTCTCGGTAACCGTAGGCCGGTCGTCGAGCACATCCATCAAATATTTGGCCTCATATTTTTCGGGCGCCTGGTTGCCTATTGACGATATTACTGCTGTGTATAATTTACTTTTGCCAAATTGCACCACCACCCTTTTGCCCACAGCAACGGCATCATTCATTTGGAATGGCACACGATAAGTATAGTTTTTAGCTATCGCCAAAGGCAAAATCACCTCAACAAAAAGCGTTTCCCTATCGGCATGTTGTACTTCGGCAAATTCAAGCATGTATTAATTCTTTCTAAGGGCGGCCAAACCCATTGTGATCCATCCGGCAATAAACATTAAACCGCCAAGAGGAGTAACAGGCCCCATCGCAATTATCCATCTCCATCCCAACAGGTCGCGACAGGCAAGCAAGTATAAGGAACCTGAGAACAATACTATACCCAAAGTAAACAGGTAATAAGTAGTGCGTACCAGATTATTACGAAAGTCTTTAATAGTGGAAAGAAACAGCAATGCAAAAACGTGATAAAACTGGTACTGCACAGCGGTGTGCCAAATTTCGAGCTGCTGGGGGTCTAAAAGTGGTTTTAAACCGTGAGCAGCAAATGCACCGGCAATTACCCCTAACATCCCAAAAATAGCGGCGGTAATAATTATTTGTCTGTTCATCATGGTATAAAGTGCTAAGTTACCAATTGAAAGTATTACTTTACCGCTGCCCGGTAAAAATCTACCTTTGTATGATTAGCAACCATGAAACGACTAATAGTTACCACCATCATATTATTGATAGTTACTGTGATGGTAACCATTGTTTACTTTAAAAATTTAAACAATACTACACAGCATACCAGCCAGGTAATGCGTACTATACCCGATGATGCTTCTATCATATTTGAGTTCAATAATGAAAAAGGGTTCTATGATATTTTTTCGGGTAATAACCTGTTTACCACTATAGCCGGTGAAAAAAAGCTTGCCGAATTGGCTGCATTGCGTAAGCAACTGCTCCAGAACCCTTTGGTTGAGCAATATTTAAATGGTCAAAATATATTTATTTCCCTCCATGCTCAAAAGGGTAACGATATTGATTTTCTGCTTACTACATCAGTTGCAAAGGGGTTTCAATCTGATCTGTTAGACCAGCTTGCAAAGCAGCCAAAAAGCGGCATGTTGATCACCAATATTAGCCTGGGTGGCAGAGAAGGCTATACTATCTATTTAAATGATCTTAAAAAACGGTTTTATTTAATTGAAAAGGATAACCATATCCTATCTGGCAGTTTTTCAAAAGACCTGGTTGATGCCAGCGCCAGGTATGATTATAAAAAAGAGAACCAGTCGTTCGTATTGATGTCAGACCGGCAAAGCTCCAATTCCCTTGCCAACCTGTATGTAAATTACAAGGCGTTATCACCGCTTTTCGGGCAATTATTCATCAATAAAAATACTGATCTGTTAAAAAATTTCAGGCAATTACCCGCTTTTGCGGCACTGAGCCTGAATTATAAAAGCGATGCCTTAATGTTCAATGGATCTACCCAGATCAAAAACGACCAGGAAGATAGTTATTTAAACCTTTTCATGTACCAGCAGCCGGTTATCAACCACTTAAAAGATATTTTTCCCTCAACAACTGCCTACAGCACCAATTTCGCGGTTTCTGATCCGATAAGATTTGAATCCGATCTGTCTGACAGTCAAACGAAAGGCGGCTTTAAAACTGAGCGGTCATCAATTTTTACTAAGATCAAAAAAGAAACGGGGGCGGCGTTGAAAACGGAATTCACCAAGCTGCTCAGTAATGAATTTGCTGTGGTTACCACTCGTTATCGCGAGAAAATCGGCATTATAGAGGTTAAGGATGGATCAAAGCTACAAACTTTAATGGTCAACATCAGCAAAGTGAACAATGACGGTACCGCCCAATTCAATTATGATAAATTACCCCAGTTACTTTTGGGGGATGCATTCAGCGTATTTAAAAAGCCATATTACAGAGTAATGGATAATTACCTGGTACTAACTAACAGCTTGTCAGAGTTGGCCAGTTATAACGATAGTTATATCAACCGCAAATTTTTAAGCAAGATGGATGAGTATAACCGTTTTAACGAGTTACTGGCTGAAAAGAGTAATGTAACTTTCTTTATCCAGTTTAAAAATGCACTGGCATTGTTTAAACAAGACATGAAGCCCGCCTTTTATGATGCATTTGAAAATAACTCTCCGGGGTGGAAGGATTTTTATGGGGCATCCTGGCAATTTGCATCATCAGAAAAAAACTATTATACCAACTTTTGTATCCGTTTAAGCAATGATACGGCAAGTTTAAAAAGCAGTTTATAAAAAAACATGCCTGTTATACACAACCCTAAGCCTTAAATTTCGTTTAAAGCAGATAGCTGTATTTTTTAATTTTTAGTATAAATATAGTTTTTGAAGTTTATCTTTAAGAATTTAAAATATCCTATAGCCCCCTACACGATATAATGAAGAGAATTTTACTTGCTTTTTGCTTAATATTGGTGGCACTAAATGGCTTTTCGCAACAATTCTCCCAATATAATACAGGCACATTGTACGATTCATTTGAAAACCCATCACAAAGGTCTTTCATACCGGATAGCAGCAAAAAATATGCATTCAATTTCTTTGTACCCAGTTTTAATGCCAGTCTTTTCCTTACCGGCGATGCACAATCAACATTGGTAAACCGGGCATTTGGTGGCAAATACAACAATTCTGCACTGCAAATAGGTGCCGGCAGATATAATAATGCAGGTATTGATGCCAGCGCTTATTCTATGATGTTTAAAATGTTTACCAGTTTAAACGGGGATGCGGAGACCGGTTTCTATGCAGAAACCAAAGCAGAAGGAAAAGGAACTTTTACTGATGAATCAATAGCGTTGCTTAACGGACCGGTTGCATTTCCAAATAATACCTATGATAACCTTTTTAACAATCGTTATTATTACCAGATCTATAACTCCATTGGGCTTACATATCGCGAAAGGTTAAGTAAAGAAGTTGCTATTGGTTTCAAAATTGGCGTATTAATGGGGATAGATTACAACAAACTAAATATTTATGAATCCCATATCAATTTTGACCAGGCGAATGATGCCGCGGCAATCTCGCTAAGGGGCAAATATTATTCGAGTCAGGGGCCAGGGAGTTTCAACACACAGGATTTTTTACCCACATTTCGTAGTCCAGGTGCAACTATAAGCACCGGTATTTCTTACCGTACCGAAGATGGTATAACTTTCCAGGGCAATGTCAAAGATCTGGGCTTTATTCATTGGTATAATAAGTCATCTATATATATGTTTGATGCTACAAAAACTGCCACTAACATATCTACCAACAAAAAGGAGAAGAATATTTTCGGCACGGTACATCAAATAATACAAACAAATCAAATACACACTTCATATGTTTCACCTACGGATGGAAAATTTGAACTAAGCGCTACCAAAACCTACTGGTTAGATGACGACAAAGATTTCAAATACCTTCCAACGCTGATCGGATCAAAAGAATTATTTTATAATGGATATACCGGTGCATTTGTCAATCGTTTCCAATATAAAAACTATAATGTAAGCTTAACCGCGTCTTATGATAACCTGAACCTATTTAATTTGGGAACCCAATTCATGTACAAATCATCTAATGCGGAGTTTTTTATTGGCAGCGAACGCCTTTTACAAACAGCGGGATTTGCGTTAGCAGCCGGCAATTCGTCATCCTATAGCAATGGCTCATTTACAGGGGCCGATATCTTTTTAGGGTTTTCGTTAAAATTCGGACCTCTGATTGAGCATCCGCTGAATGCCAGCACCATCCCCAACGGCGAAAGAGGATTCTTAGGCCGATTATATAACCGGTTATTTAAAACAAACTGGTAATTTAATTAGCTTTTTTCCCTGCAATAAAATCCTTCAAATAATACGGTTCAAAATACGCTGTATCTTCAAAATCACCGACCAGGTATTTTTCCAAAGCTTTTTTAGTAAGATAACGGGCGGAATTAGTGAAATCTGCTATGACATGAGCGTTGCCGTTCGGCCCTAATACTCCGGCGCATTTTTCGGCGCCATCACCAAAAAATATTATTTTATTGATCTGTAACAACTCATCAAAGCTGCCTTCATCTATTATCTCTGCCGAGGTTGGCTTTATCCTGTTCCCATTAGCATCAAATACCGCGGTAAATACTTCCATGCGACGGGCATCTATCATGGGGCATAATAAGGTACCTTTATCAATAATAGTATCCTGCGCTAACATACCATCAGCCATAGCCTCGAGCGTTTCAATGGCGATAAGCGGTTTATCCAAAGCAAAGCACAAACCTTTTGCAACCGATACTCCGATACGCAAACCTGTGTAGGAACCTGGCCCGCTGCTTACTGCAACGGCATCAAGATTATGATAGTTTTTACCTGCCTGTTTTAAAATCTCATCAATAAATATGGTGATCGCCTCGGCATGTATATTGCGCTGCCCTATCTCTTTATAAGACAAAACATTCCCGTTTTCTGCAAGGGCTACAGAACATACGGTTGTTGCGGTTTCAATTTGCAGTATCAGGCTCATTGTGAGTTGTGAGTGAATGTATAAAGTTAACACACCTTTGGCTTTTACTTTCTTACGGTACAGGGTCGTGCCCATGGCCTCCCCAGGGGTTACAACTTGCAATACGTTTTAAAGTTAACCAACCACCCTTAAAAGCGCCGTGCTTTTTTATTGCCTCTACCCCGTATTGCGAACAGGTGGGTGTATAACGGCACGAAGCTCCGGTAAGAGGCGAGATAAAATATTGGTATATTTTGATCAGGAAAATAAAAATCCCGCCTATCAGCGTTTTAAATATGCCGGCAATAGTCCTCATTTGGCAACCTGTTCAAGAAGTTGAGCTAACAGCTTCAACATTTTTTTTTCAATGAGCTCATAATCAGCTATCTCTTTGCCAATGTACCCTATTGAAAGTATGATCTTTTTATCAGTTTCGCTTAATAATGAATATAAGTTTTGTTGCTTATGCAGGCGATAAGCTTCGCGGATGCGCCGTTTGAGCAGATTACGATCTACTGCACGTTTATAGCGTTTTTTTGCTACAGCAAACAATACCTGTACCGGAAAGGGCTGCGTATCATTGGTGATTAACCACGAAACCTTAAAGGGATAACACAAAAAAGAAGAACCGTTATGAAAAAGACTGTCAATCAATCCTTTATTACATAAACGTTCTTCTTTTGTAAAAGTGTGTGTTTTGCTCATGCCTGAACCGCAATTTAGAAAAATAACCGGCCAGAGCCCCTATAAGGAGGAAGCAGGCAATTTATGCTTTGTGCTGGCGTTCGTCAGAAACAGATAATCTTTTTCTGCCTTTTGCTCTTCTTGCTGATAATATCCTTCTGCCGTTAGCAGTTGACATGCGCTCACGGAAACCGTGTTTATTTCTTCTTTTCCTTTGGGAAGGCTGGAACGTTCTTTTCATTGCTATTTTATTCTATTCGTCGTTTTTAAAAACAAGAGTGCAAATGTAGTGTAATTTTTAAACTTTTCAAACGGAATTGTGCTTATTTGATTAACATATTAACATATCGTAATTTAACGGCTTATTAAGATACTGTAATAAAAGAATAATATTAACTCCTCTGCGATCTTTGTGCCTTGTCTTTGTGAACTCTGTGGTAAAATAACCACAAAGGGCACGAAGATTTTCACAGAGGGACACAGAGTTATAATTGCAATAACATATCAGATATGAAGTTTTTGATCATTCTATTAGTAGCATCCTTGCCATTTTTTGCTTTTTGCCAGGAAAATCCATCTGCACATTATAAAATTTATGATACCAAAAACCATAAATTGGTATCAGTTGATGATATCATCAGCAATATGGATAGGGCGGATATATTGTTTTTTGGCGAAGAGCACAACGATTCAACCTGCCATGTGCTGGAATACTTATTATTTAAAAAAATTGCCGGGAAATATCAAGGTAAAGCAGCTCTAAGCATGGAAATGTTTGAAACTGATTGTCAAACTGTGCTGAATGAATATTTGGGTGGACTTATCCGCGAAAAGAATTTTGTTACTGAAGGGCGTGCCTGGCATAATTACAAGGATTACCGCCCGCTAATTGAGCTGGCAAAAGCAGCTCATATCCCGGTTATAGCTGCCAACGCCCCGGCGCGGTATGTTAACATGGTTAACCGCATGGGATTAACCAGTTTGCAAAACCTGGATGCAACTGCTAAAACGTGGCTTCCTCCCCTGCCGGTTGATACTGCTGCCGGGGCATATTATGATAAATTTTTAGCGGTGATGGGTGGTCATGATGCTATGGGTGGTATGCAAATGTACCAGGCGCAAAACCTTTGGGATGCTACTATGGGCTGGTCGATAGCCCATTTCTTCAAAAAACATCCGGATGATAAGATATTACAGATCAACGGGGGCTTTCATAGCGAGGAAAAACTGGGTACTGCCGCACAACTCATTAAATACGCACCCAAAGTACGGATACTAAATATAGCCTGCTTCTCGGATGATGGTTTTGACAAACCCGACTGGAGTAAATACAGCGCTAAGAATGATTATATTATTTTGACAGACCCGGTGCTGGCGAAAACGTTTTGAGATATTAAAAGATTTACGAAGTTTTTTAAACTTCGTAAATCTCTATGCGTAAACTATTTTCCTTTTGCCAGTAAATCTCTGATCTCGGTCAATAAAGTCTCTTCTGCTGTAGGTGTAGGATCTGCAACAGGCGCAGCTACTTCTGGTTTCTTCATTGAATTTATGGCTTTTACTACCATAAAAATACAAAAAGCTATGATCAGGAATTCGATCACTGTATTGATAAAGTTTCCGTAGTTGATTGAAATATCAGCTATTTTCTTCGTGGGGTCGCCCGCTTTTATCAAATATTTTAAATTTTTAAAATCGATACCACCTGTAAGGTATCCGATTGGGGGCATGATAATATCATTTACCAGTGAAGCCACAATTTTACCGAAAGCCGCACCGATGATAACACCCACTGCGAGGTCAACTACGTTGCCGCGCATTGCAAACTCCTTAAATTCTTTTACAATAGCCATAAGATATGATTTGGTTAATAGATCGGTTAATTAATTAAATGTATCAATTATTTAATTATAAAAAATAGTTATTTCCGTTTTTATTAAACACTTATTATTTTTTTCACGTTTAAAGGCTGGTCACAGATATCAATAAAGTTAATTTTTTAAGTTTATGTTAATTGATGTATTTTTGGCTTTATCTAATTTATGCTTAAACAGAATCTTCAACAGAAACTTTTACAGAAACTCTCCCCGCAGCAAATACAATTTATAAAATTGTTGCAGGTACCTACCGTATCCCTTGATACGCGTATAAAAGAAGAATTGGAAGAAAACCCTGCGCTTGAAGACCTGAGCTTAACAAACCTGAACGAACCTGAAGAACAGTATCCCGACCGCGACCCAGAGGAGGAAACCTACAATAGCGATGAGGATAGCGGCCCTGCTGACGAATTTAATATCGATGATTACCTGCAGGAAGATAACTTAAATGAATACGGATCGCGGTATGACCAAAACGGGGATGATGAGGATGAGCGGAAAGAAATACCGATAGCCGTACAAAGCTCATTTTTTGAAAACCTACAGGCCCAGCTTGATCTTCTTCCCCTATCGGATAAAGATTTCAGGATTGGTCAGCAGATCATTGGCAGTTTGGATGATGATGGGTATTTGCGCAGGTCAATAACCTCGCTTACCGACGACCTTGCCTTTTCACAAAATGTGATGGCTGATGATGAGGAAGTGGAAGAAATGCTGAAGGTTATCCAATCTTTTGACCCACCGGGCGTTGGCGCACGCAGTTTGCAGGAATGCCTGTTGATACAACTGAGAAAAAAAGACCCTGCCGACCTGATCGTAAAAAAAGCCATTTTGGTTGTGGAGCATTACCTGGACGAGTTTACACGGAAACATTATGACCGGCTTGAAAAGTCGTTGAACATGACCTCGATAGAACTGCGGGGTGTGGTAAACGAAATTTTAAAACTAAATCCAAAACCGGGCGACTCGAACGAGGTGAATACCAAGCAAATGCAGGTAATACCCGATTTTCATATCTCTAACAATGATGGCGTCCTTATATTAACCTTAAACTCTAAAAATGCCCCCGAGCTTCGCGTAAGCCGCTCCTACCAGGAAATGTTTGAGCATTATGATAAGGCGTCGCAAAGGGATAAAAAGATGAAGGAGGCTGTGCAGTTTGTAAAACAAAAGCTCGACTCGGCAAAATGGTTTATTGATGCTATTAAACAGCGCCAGCAAACTTTGCTGAAAACCATGAACGCCATTATGCAATACCAATACGAGTTTTTCCTGACCGGTAATGACAAAAACCTGAAACCGATGATCCTCAAAGATATTGCCGACAGGATCGGAATGGATATCTCGACCGTATCAAGGGTTGCCAACTCAAAATATGTACAGACGGAACACGGAACTTTCCTGCTAAAATCATTCTTCTCAGAAGCGATACAAACCGATAGCGGCGAAGAAGTATCAAACAAAGAAGTAAAGAAAATATTAGAAGAACACATCGGCGCCGAAGACAAACGCCATCCCCTGGCTGACGAAAAGCTGACCGATATACTAAAAGATGCCGGTTATAACATAGCCCGTCGCACCGTAGCCAAATACCGCGAACAAATGAATATCCCTGTAGCAAGGCTGAGGAAAGAGTTGTAAATGTTTGTGCAGCGCAGCGTTCTCTGCGAAAAACCTGCAGGGACAAAAAAATTAATTAAGTTTGTATATGGAAACATTGATCATGCACCCTCAAAGCAAAGACCAGGTACTGGCATTAAAAGCTATTGCCAAAGCATGGAAAATTAGTGTGGAGACTAGTCCTTATGATGCCGATTTTGTGGCAATGGTAAAGAAAGCCGAAAAAAGAGGTAATTATAAAGAAATTGATCCAAATGATATATGGGGCAGTTTAAACTTAAAATAGAAGAGTTAGCTGAAAAACATATAAAACAGCACTATAAATCGGGCGACAAAGCAAGCATCAAAAAGATTGAAAAAATATTGATCGAGCTCAGCGAAACTCCTTATGTCGGCATAGGAAATCCAGAAGCTTTAAAATACGAACTTTCAGGATTTTGGTCAAGAAAGGTAAATCAAAAAGACAGGCTGATCTATAAAGTTGAAGAAGATATTGTAACTGTTTTTGTTATTTCTGCAATGGGGCATTATAATCAAAAATAGTTCATTACCTACCTGCTTCACTCCGCTCCCGCGAGTTTAACAAAGTGTAACTCGTGGTTGTAAAATGCAAGTTCTCTATAGCTTTGGCAAAAGCCATTTAAAATTTCAAAGAACGTTTTGGTCGTTTCTCGCAAACAACCGGTTTAAAGCTATCCGGATCACACACGGCATTGCTTAATATATATGATGGAATGCCTGTACAACTAATTGATAGGGCATGAAAGAGTAAAGTTGACTCACCCCGACTTTCTCCGCTAGCCAGCGGATGGTCGACCCTCTCTGCTGCGCAAAGAGGGTGAAGAAAGTCTAAAAACTAATTAATCCCTCTTTACGGCTTGCCGTAGAGAGGGTGGTCGAGCGGAGCTACGACCGGGTGAGTCAACCGGTATATACAAATTTACGAAAGCTGGTTGAAGAATGTACTGACACTGTTTTGTCAGTACATCAATAGTTAAAAAAATTACTATTGATGCCGTTGTAATTGTTCCATATTCAAAAAATGGAACGCCCAGAAAAGTGGCTCGTTGAAGAAGTTAGAATGAATGCCTTGGGGATACTACCTTATCCCTGTTATTCAGCATAAGCCCGATCACAATCTCGTGCGTGCCATAGCTTACATTACCCAATTGGGAGGTGGTGTAATCATAAGAATAGCTGATATTGATGAGTGAACTGATATTAAAGCCTACAAGGCCCGCAACTCCATCCTGGTAGCGGTAGGCTGCCCCTATCCAGAACCTGTCGCGAAAGGCAAGTTTCATGTTGATATCATACACCAGGGGCAAGGGCCTGATATACTTTATTAACGTTGTGGGCAGCAAGGTTAAATCATCCGACAAAAACACTTTAACACCGGCGGTCAGCAAATACTGCGGCACTGTTTTACTTTGATTGATGGAACTACTGGTGGTACTGAAATACAAATTTTGCGGCAATAACTGTTGAGCAGATAAACCAACATAATAATTGGACGAGTAGGCCCATATCCCCAAATTCAGGTCGGGTTTCCATTGACTGTTATTGCCATTTGCTATAGCGGGATCAAATTGGCTATCTGGCAGTACAATACCTGAAGTATTTAAGCTGATGTGGTTAACACCTGCCGCCACTCCTACAGCCAGGTTAAGTGTGCTTGATAAACCTAAGTGATAAGCATAAGTGGCGTCAATATTTGTGGTACCTATCTGCCCCGCCTGATCTGATACTACCATAAAGCCAATACCGTGATGGGGCTCGGCAGCCTCATAAGTTTGTGTGTACAAGCGGCTATAAGGATTTGCCTCGTTACCGGGAGACATAGCTGCTGCATCGCCCTGAACAAAATCAGAGCCAAAGGGAGCGCTCACAGTTATATAGCTGGTTACCGGTGCCCCATCAAGGCCGGTCCATTGGCTACGGTACCCGGTTTTAACATCAACATAATTTTCAATACCGGTTACAGCAGGGTTCAGCAATAAATTATCGAAAACATATTGCGTGTATTGCGGCTTTTGTTGCGCTTGTGCCAACTGCAACCCTATTATAGAAATAAAAAAAGGAAGTAAAATTTTCTTCATTCGATATAATAATGAATCACGTCGGCCAGGATAAATTAAAACACATTTCAGGTATTTCTGCTCATAATAATAAGCACTTAAATACAAAAGCGCAAATATATATACGTCAGGTTATATTCCTAAGTTACGAATATAGCCTTTATTGGCGTTAATTGCATAGCTTAGGTCTTATTTGAACAGGTAAACGGATTTGTAATATTAAAAGTACGCAAAGCATTTAATTTAAGTTGCTTTGTATCAAAAAAATCAGGTTCTTGACTTGTTGAGCATATCCAGCTCCATATTGGCCAGTTGCAATTTATGGGCCAGCTCTTTATTTTCCTTACGGAGGTGATATATCTCCAGCGCGTTTTGAATGTAAAGTTTCAACTCATCGTTTTGCCAGGGTTTAACCAGGTACTTATAAACCTGCCCCCGGTTGATAGCATCCATCACCGCGTTCATATCTGAGAAACCGGTTAGCAGTATCCTGATCGTATCCGGATATATCGTCAATATTGATTCGAGGAACTCGATACCTGTAACCCCTGGCATACGCTGATCGGTAATGATCACCCCAATTTCACAAGAGTCAAGAACTTTGCGCCCCTCACGCGCCGATTGCGCGGTATAAATATCAAAATCGCGCCTGAAAGCAGCTTTGAAACTATTCAGATTATTAACTTCATCATCAATGTACAGCACTCCTGATGGCATAATTTAAATTTTATATAAGTTGTAATTTTATCAATTAAAACTGTGAAAATTCTTTAAAGTTTATTTTTCTACGCAATTTTATGTAAATCACACCTCCTGCGTAAAAGCAATCGTAAAAATGAAGAAAATATTGTTAATCATATACCTGGCAACGCTAAATAGTTTACTTTTTGCAGGCCAGGTTGACACTTTAACAATACATCAAAACGAAACCAGGCTTTTAACGCACCAATATTTTCTTGAACTGGAAGATCCAGCAGGCGTTTATAAAATAAACAATGTAATATTAAATACCGGGTTCCATTATATTAATACCTCGCTCCCTAACTTAAAATATTCAAAGTCGGCCACCTGGCTAAAATTCATTTTAAAAAATAAAACCGGGCAGTTTTTTGTACCTATAGCTATCCCGGCAAGCATCATTGATAATTTCGACCTGTGTTTTGTTGATCCCGGAAGCCATCGTATTATAAGTCTTTCGTCAAACAATCCTTACAGTGACACCAAACTGGTTAAGCAGAATTTTACATTGATCAATTGCGGTATCGAGCCTGATTCATCACGCACTATCTATCTAAGGATAAAAAGTAAAGCATCAACCATAATACCCATCGAAATAAACAGCGCCGACAGCTTTTTAAAAAATGTGAATTTTGAAAACATTATCATGGGCGGCTTTATAGGCATCATACTGATAATGGCGCTGTATAACTTTATGCTCTTTATTATCGTAACGGATAAAAGCTATTTATACTATGTGTTTTACATTGTATTTTTTGGCTTGTCACAAGCGCTCCTCCGCGGTTATGGAACTAACTTTTTTTTGAACGATAAAGCAGCTTTAAACAATTACTACATACCGTTATGCAGGATACTAGTTGGGTACTCGATGATATTGTTTACATCTGAGTTTTTACAGCTTAAAGAAAATATAAAACCTTACTACAGATATTACTACTTGCTTTATGCTTTCTACACTGCTGCGCTTATCGCTATTATTACAGGCAACACAATAGTAGCCTATAACATTATAACTGCATCTGTTGCTGTAACTTCGGTAGCCTTATTGGCTATTGGTGCTTTACTTTATTTCAAAGGGTTTAAGCCTGCAAAATATTTCATGTTCGGTTGGGGGCTGTTCCTGGTTTCTATTCTTATTTCGGTTGCACGCAACAGGGGGTTCATTGTTTATAACGCCTTTACATTAAATATCAATATTTATAGCTCGGCCCTGGAGCTCATCTTATTTTCAGTAGCACTTGCTGATAAGATCAATTTTTATCGAGGTCAGAAAAACGAATCCCAGTTACTATCGCTTACTATCGCTAAAGAGAATGAGCGATTGATCACTGAGCAGAATATATTATTGGAGAGCAAGGTAAATTCCCGCACCCAGGAGTTGATACAAACCAACCACAGCCTTTCGGCCACTATTGAAAATCTTAAATCGGCCCAGATAAAATTGATAGAGACTGAAAAAATGGCTTCGCTTGGGCAGCTTACCGCGGGTGTGGCGCATGAAATTAACAACCCGATAAATTTTGTCAGCTCAAATGTTAAGCCCTTACGGGTTGATTTTTTAGAGATCTTTTCATTGTTAGATAAATACAAAGATGCTGGTGATCACCCGGGTAAAGATGAATTAATTGCTGCCGCCCGTGAGTACGAGCAAAAGATCGGCCTTGATTTTGTAAAAGAAGAGATTTTAAGCCTGCTGGATGGTATTGAAGAAGGCGCTAACCGCACAACAGAAATTGTTCAAAGCCTGCGATCTTTTAGCCGGACTGATGAATTGGTACTCACCCCTGCCGACATCAACAAAGCCATACTGAACACTTTAATATTACTCCGAAGCTCGATACCTTACAATATTGAAATTAAACCGGTTTTAAATAAGCTGCAGCTTATAAACTGCTATCCCGGAAAGATCAACCAGGTTTTGGTTAACCTGGTGAATAATAGCATACAGGCCATTAAAGCAAAGGACCAGCAAGACAAAGAGAGTATCCTGATCGTGACAACCGACCATCCTGAAAATATCACCATCGAGATCACTGATACAGGTGTGGGTATGGGAAAAGATGTAAAACAGCGGATTTTCGAGCCGTTTTTTACCACTAAAAATGTGGGGGAAGGAACAGGGTTGGGTTTATCTATCGTGTTCGGGATAATCGAAGATCATCACGGCATTATTGATGTACGATCGGAACCCGGAAAAGGAACAACTTTTATGATCACTCTGCCTAAAAACCTCGAATAGTATCCTAAAAGAACTTATCAGGATTTGGAACCAGGTTTAAAAACGACTCGAAGTTTTCTTTATAGTGTGATTGGTCAAGCTGATAATAGAACGCCCCTTTTTTGGAAGATAATTTATCTTTCTCAGGCAATTTTACCAGTAAGCCAGTTGACAATAGCTTGCGGCTAAAGTTACGGTCGTCAAATTCAGTTTGATAAACCCCTTCATAAAGCGCCTGTAATTGAGGTATGGTAAACTTCTCAGGTAGTAGCTGAAATAAGATAGGGTGCAACGCCGCCTTGTAGCGCAATTCCCGCTTAGCCAGTTTAACCATTTGGGCATGGTCAAATACCAGTTCGGGCAATTCGTTCAATAAAAACCATTCGGCGTGGTACTCATCATTGATCTGTTTTTCATATTGATGAATATCGATCAACGCGTAATAAGAGATGGAAAGCGTTCTTTCAACGGGGTCACGATCTGGCTTCCCAAATACATGAAACTGGTCCATATAGATATTTTTTAACCCGGTGCGTTGTTCCAGCACCCGTATAGCAGCATCGTCAGGCGACTCAGATGGCTGTATAAAACCACCCATCAGGCTCCATTTGTGCCTTTCGGGCTCAATGGCCCTTTGTACAAGCAGTAGTTTTAAATTCCAGCCATCAAATCCAAATATGATACAATCAGTAGCTACTAAAATTCTTTTCTGGCCGGTATATCTTTGCATAAAATTAAACTGAGTTTACAATTGTAAAAAATAATTCGGGAGTAATAAAAAATTAATCGCGTCATTATATTTTAAAAATAATCAGCAACCAAATTAAAACAATTTTCACAAAGGTTTGATAAATAAAGCAGTAATATTATAGCTTTATCTTAATAAACTGCTTATATGCCTTTAAAACCATTTACTGACGGGCAGTCGGCCAATTAAGACTTCATAAGTCTTTTTAACTCAACGAAATCATTCAATCAAGAAAATCAACGGTCCTAACTAACCCTCTTCCCACTCAATAATCTATCTATCGCATCATCCAATGATCCGGCGCGGATCACTTCGCCTGAATTAACAAAGTAGATCTCATCCGCATTCTCGATCGTATTCAATCGGTGCGCGATGATAACGCGGGTGGTGGTTTCAGGTAGTTTTTTTAGTATATCGCTGAGCAATTGTTCCGTTATGGTATCGATGTTGGCGGTAGCTTCATCTAATATCAGTATCTCTGGATTACGCAAAACGGCCCGCATAAAGGCGATCAATTGTTTTTGGCCTAAGCTGATACTATCGCCGCTTGACAATACTTTGGTTTCCAATCCATTCTCAAATATAGCCAGCAGGCTTTCCAGGTTGGATTCTTTCAGCGCTTTTTCCAGTTCTTCGTTACTGTAATCTTTGTATATCTCATTACTGTAGAGGATATTCTCTTTTACTGTCCCGGTAAATAAAAAGGGCTCCTGCAATATAAAACCTATCTTTTGGGTACGCTCTTCAGGCTCGTACGATCTGATATCCCTTCCGCCTAAAAATATCGTTCCTTCTGTCGGGTCATATAAACGGGCTATTAATGAGGCTGTAGTTGTTTTGCCGCCACCTGTCGGACCAACCAAAGCGTAGGTTTTGCCACGTTCCATTTTGAAGTTGATATTGTGCAAAATCTCGTTACCACCCGGATAAGCGAAATGCACATTATTGAACTCCAGCAATGAATCTGATAACGTTACAACCTTTTCCTTCACGGTTACTAAATTGGTGTCTAATGATAGTATCTGTGATATCCTGTCCCAACCCGCCATGGCAGTCTGGAAGCTTGTCCACAACGTAGCCAGTTGCCTTAAAGGGTTATAAAAGCTATTAGCGTAAGAAAAGTAAACAATCAGTGACCCTATGGTAAAGGAATCGGATGTATTCGGAATACTTATCGAGACCAGGTAAATACCATAAGCCAAAACAATCAATTGGGCCGCCCCGGCAAGTAAAGTATACACCGGCAAAAAAATATTATTGGCAATACCGGCTTTTATGGATGTGGTGTAATTGTCTTTATTTGCCTCATCGAAACGTTTGCGGAAATAATCGCGCCGGTTAAAAGCGATGATCACTTTAAAATTGTTCAGGCTTTCCTGTATCTCGGCACTCATCCCTCCCACACTTTTTAGATTGACCGCATTCTTTCTTTTTACCCAGGGAGATAATATTTTAGTAAATATCAAAGCGAATGCTGCCGGGGCAATAGTTGCCGCACCCAATTTAAAATTGATGCACAATAAAAATATGCCCGCCCCTGTCATTATGGAAAGGTTGCCTACAAATTGCATCAACGATTGACTGAAGAAAGTATTGATCTTATCAGTATCGTTATTTACCCGCGAGATCAGATCGCCTGCTTTATTTTGATTGAAGAAAGCTACAGGCAATTGTTGCAATTTGTTAAATATCGCGTTCCGCAAGGTATAAAGCATTCTCTGCCCTACGCCGCCCATCATTTTGGTTTGCAGGTAACTGGCTATCAGGCCACATAGATACATAGCCAGCAGTATGCCCGAAATAACCAGCACGCCATGATAATTACCAGGGATAACATATTTGTCTATCGCGCGTCCGATCAATAGCGGGCCCATCAAATTCACACCCGCGTTGATCAATATGGCTATCAAAGCCAGCCAAAGGTTTTTTTTCTCATGCGCGATCAATGCCAGCAGCCTTTTCAGCGCTCCCAGGGTGGATGTTTTCTCCTGCTGCTCCGAAAATTTATTTAGATCGTAATTCATAGTTGCTGGTGCTTTGTTGTGAATCGAATATTTGCACATACTCTGTACTGGAGTGCATTAGTTCATCATGTTTGCCGGTTGCTATAATTTCGCCTTCCATTAATAATATGATCTGGTCGTAATGCTCAACTGAAGCTATCTTTTGTGTTACCGATATCAGGGTCAATCCCCGATAATTCTTTTGAACATTGTCCAGGATTTTCTTTTCGGTATTACCATCTACACGGGCAGTAAAATCATCTAATAATAAAACCTTAGGATTAACCGCCAATGCCCTTGCAAGCATAATCCGCTGTTTTTGACCGCCGGAAAGGCTCGAACCACGTTCAGAAACTACGGTGTTCAATTTATCGGGCAGTGAATCGATGAACTCACGTAATTCAGCCGTATCAATAGCTTTTTCTAACGACTGGTCTGTTACGGTATCGCTGAAAGCGATATTCTCGCGAATACTCATATTAAAGATGATGCTATCCTGAAAAACAAAACCCACCTGGCTGTGGAACGATTCGCTCACATACTCGTCAATACTCCGGCCGTCGAACAATATTTCGCCGTAATTGGGTTTTATGAGATTTGTCAGCAAATACAGTAACTGCGTTTTACCCGCCGCAGTTGGGCCGATCACAGCGATCTTTGAACCTGCTTTAACAGAGAACGAAATATCCTTTAATGCAGGTTTTTGACCGTAAATTACATTTACATTTTTTACTTCGATATTGCCCCTCAAAGGCTCTGTTATGGTGCCCGTTTCCGGTGAATCAGGCGCATCTATCACAGCGTTTATGCGTTCGAAAGAAGCAGTAGCCTGCGCGATAATATTGCTCATAAAACCTATCATGATAATAGGGAATATGAGGATGACCAGGTAGCTGTTAAAAGCCGCAAAATCACCAAGGGTCATTGTATGATTAATATAAAAATGACCACCCAGTACCAGAATACTCAATGTAGCGATATTGGCTGTAAAAGTAATGACTGGAATGAGCCCGGCGAACAACCGTAAAATAGAAAGTCCGTAATCGCGCGCTTTAGTATTCGCTTTTAGGAATTTATCAAACTCCAGTTGTTGTGAATTGATCACTCTTATCAAAGCCGAGCCTAAAATACTTTCGTTGATAACCTTGTTCAGCCAGTCTATAACTGCACGGCTTTCTTTAAACAGAACCCTTACCTTCTTCAGCACCACGGCAAAAGTGATACCGATTATAGGGATGATAGCGATAACGCATAGCGCCAGTTTCCAATTGATGGTAAGCAATAATACGCTTGCCCCAATAATGAGGAATACGGACGATATAATAGAAACAAGGGCCTGAGATACAAAAAGCTTGATAGAATCAACATCTCCGGTTAAATTGGTGAGTAATTTGGATGGATTTACTTCGGCAATAAATGAATTGCTTTGCCTGGATATCTTGTCAGAAAGCCGGGTGCGCAGATCACGGGCCACCCGCTCAGAAGTATAAGTTTGAATAATACTTTGCAGGTACGAGAATATGAAGATGAATAAAATGGCTGATGAAAATTTTATTAATGTTGGATCGAGATCAAAATGTATTCTTGTGATGACGCTGTGGATGTAATCATCAATACCATGGGAGATGATCTTAGGCAGCCATAAATTTACGCTATTGCTGAATACTGCGAATGCGATCAGCATGATCACCAATCCTTTGTATGGTTTTAGCAGGCTAAAAATTCCTGGTTTTTTCGGTAGTTGTTCCTTTTTATCTGCCATAAATAATTATTTAGGTAAAAATAGCAAAGCTCCTGTATGACTTTGTATAGGTAGTCTTTTTATTTCCGGATTCATAAAAATGAGCAAGAAATATCCTTTAAATGATCAAATATATATGAGCTTTTATACTTATTACCACATCTGAAAATATATTTTTTTAACCAAAATATGTTAATATCAAACGCGTTATCCAACTATAAACCACCTGTTTTTCGGCCATAAAATTCATACTCAAATCTTTGTCCCGGCCTAATCAAAATAAAATTATTTTTGCAATGCCTTTTAATCAGGCAGACGAACAACTCGTCAAAACATTTTAAATAAAACAAACAATGTTATCAAAATTGGACAAGGAAGCCGATTATGTATTGGAAGACGAACGGGTTTTGTTAAGACCATTACAGGAAACGGACATAGAATTTCTATTACCATACGCCTTGAATGAACCAGATACCTGGTTTTACTCCCACAAAAGCGCAAAGGGCGAGGAGGGTATGAGAAATTATATCGGCACGGCCCTTGCCAACCGGGTAGCAGGTAAAGAATATGCTTTTATTGTGTTTGATAAAACCACCGGAAAATATGCTGGCAGCACACGCTTTTATGATATACAGACCGAAAATGATACCCTGCAATTGGGCTATACGTGGTATGGGGAACAATACCGCGGAACAGGCTTAAACAAACATTGCAAATTCCTGCTGTTGCAGCTTGCTTTTGAAACACTGGGCATGCTAAGGGTTGAATTCCGTGCAGATGCAAGGAACGAGCGTAGCATAGCCGCCATGAAAAGCATCGGTTGTACTGTAGAAGGTATATTAAGAAGCAATATGTGGTTGGAAGACGGTGGTCGGCGCGATTCTATCGTGTTAAGTATCCTGAAGGATGAATGGGAAAATGATGTGAAGGAAAATTTAAAGAAAAGGCTTTTGTAGAGACGCAATACTTTGCGTCTCAAACTTTGCGTCTCAAACTCAAACAGAAATACATTGAGACGCAAAGTATTGCGTCTCTACGTTTTGTTACATAAATTCAACCTTGCCAAAAAACTCGGGCAGATGAAAATTAGGCACTTCTGATACTACGTTATTCCAGACCAGGTATTGTGGGTGCGAAAGATCGTCCCCACATTTATAGAAATTCATTTTACTTCTCTGATGCTGAATGGAGCTAAAATCATGAAAGCAGAACACCTCTATCGGTATTGCCACAGTTAAGGTCCAATGGATCGCCAGGTCATCACTTGGGTTTGGCTTTAGCGCCCTCTCAAATTTTATATTTTTTAATATTTCCGGCGATATTTCGGTCCTGTTTTCTCTGTGTGCGCCAAAACGGCCCAGGCAGGTGCCAAGCCGGTTAAACTCAATGTTGTAATAATCTTTATCGTCATCAAAAATGATGAAAAACTCCACACAGCTATCTTTAAAAACGGGGTCGTTTATTTTCTTATACCTAGCCAGCACTTCGCTTTCTTCCACATCATATTTTATAAAAATATGTGCGCCATCATGGGCTATCGCAAAAGAAACTTTTGGTTTGTCGGCATATTGGCGCCAAGGGGCGATATCTATAAAATTTCTATCCTGCCTGTCCAAAAATTCCGATACTTCATCAAGCCGGATATGTTTATTAGCCGCGGGCAGATAAGATATTTTCAATGATTTTGTACCCATTACTATAAGCAGTTTGGTACGATCCGAAAGAACAGGGTAATGAAAATACGTATCATTCCTATGTGTTTCTTTATTTAAAATTAATAAATTTTATTATCAACTTCGCAAATATAATTCAACCTCGTTAATCTTTAATTATGAAGCAAGTCGTTTTTCGTTTACTATTTCTGTTTGAGCTAATTAGTTTTTTTGCAGGCAGCGCATCAGCGCAAACACACCCGCATATTTTCTCTTTTAATAAGACACAATTTTTATTAGATGGCCAGCCTTTCCAAATCATTAGTGGCGAAATGCACCCGGCAAGGATACCCAAAATATACTGGCGAAACCGCATACAAATGGCTAAAGCCATGGGTTGCAATACGATAGCTGCTTACGTATTTTGGAATTACCAGGAAAGCAAACCCGGCGTGTTTGACTTTAAAACGGAAAACCGCGATATAGCCGAATTTATCAGGATATGCCAGCAGGAAGGCATGTGGGTAATTATGCGCCCGGGTCCTTATGTGTGTGCCGAATGGGATTTTGGCGGCATTCCTCCCTATTTACTCCAAATACCTGATATTAAGATACGTTGCACTGACCCGCGATATATGGCAGCGGTAGAAAGATATATGGTGAAGCTCGCCGCGATCACCAAACCCCTGCTTTGCACTAATGGCGGTCCGATATTAATGATGCAGGTAGAAAACGAATATGGAAGTTTTGGCAATGATAAAATTTACCTGGAAACGCTTCGTAAAATATGGATCAGGAACGGTATCAATGTACCTTTCTATACTGCTGACGGTGCTAACGCCGCCATGCTGGATGCAGGAAATATTGATGGGGCAGCTATCGGTCTGGATAGCGGTAGCAGCGAAGCTGATTTTGAAGAAGCTAAAAAACGCAATCCCAATGTTCCCTCTTTTAGCAGCGAGACTTACCCAGGCTGGCTAACGCATTGGGGCGAAAAATGGGCCCGGCCTGATACCGCTGACCTATTAAAAGAGGTAAAGTTTTTATTAGATACCAAACGCTCTTTCAACCTTTATGTGATACATGGTGGAACCAATTTTGGATTTACCGCTGGTGCCAATTCATTTTCGGCAACCCAGTTTCAACCTGACGTAACCAGCTATGATTATGATGCTCCTATTAATGAGCAAGGCCGACCTACTCCCAAATATTTCGCACTGCGTAAACTGATAGTACAATATGTAAAATACAAAATACCTGCTGTGCCTAAATCTGTTGAGACCGTGAGCATCCCGGAAATTAAGATGCATGCTTTTACATCCGTTTGGAGTAATCTGCCAAAACCGGTATTGTCCCCTCAGCCAAAACCTATGGAAGCATTGGGCCAATCTTCTGGATATATCCTTTACAAAACCAAACTGATAGGCCATAAAAGCGGCAGGCTAACTATTACCGAACCACACGATTATGCCACTGTTTTTCTGAATGGGAAGTATGTGGGCAAAGTAGAACGCGATGGTGGTAAATGGAGCATCGAACTACCAAAATCGGATGTAGAAAACCCGGTGCTTGAAATATTTGTTGAAGGTATGGGCCATATCAATTTCGCCCAGTTTATGATCGATAGAAAAGGGATCACCGAACGGGTTACACTAAACGGCATGACCCTGATGAACTGGGATATTTATAAGCTTCCATTCGATACCCAATACATTCAAACTTTAAAACCTGCTGCAACAGATACTATGCATAAAGAGGTTTTCTTTAAAGGCAGCTTTAACTTGACCAACATAGCAGACACTTATATCGACCTAAGTAACTATAAAAAAGGCGTGATCTGGGTTAACGGACATAACCTCGGCCGATACTGGGATATCGGTCCGCAGAAACGGCTTTACTGCCCGGCATCGTGGCTGAAAAAAGGCGAAAATAATGTTGTTATTTTCGATATGCAGCAAACCGAAGCTGCTTCTGTTTCGGGAGAGAAAACTTCGGAATAGCACGGGCAGTATCAAACAGATTATTACATTTGCAGCCAATTAAAATTTAAAAAAAAACATGGCTACAACAAAGCTCACAATAAATAGTAACGGATCGGTAAAAGTTGATGGCGATTTTGAAATAGTGGATATGCAGGGCAATACCTATGGGTTGCAGGGTCGCACAATTGTATCCATTTGCCGCTGTGGCCATTCAGCTAATAAACCATTCTGTGATGGATCGCACAAAGGTAACTTCGAGCATGAAGCACAGGCCTTTGATCTGCCACCTAAGAAGGTAGTTTAATAATAAAATCTCTGTGTCACTCTGTGAAATCCTTCGTGCTCTCTGTGGTAAAAAAAATTCAACCATGGAGGCACAGGGTAATATTATTTCCGCTCTTAGCTTTCTATTTGACTGTTGATATACAGCTCTTCCACCTTTTTACGCGCCCAGGGCGTTTTGCGAAGAAACTTGAGGCTTGATCCTACACTTGGATTATCCAAAAAACAATTAATGCGGATACGATAACCCAGTTCGGGCCAGCCATATTTTTCCACCAGCGCATTTAATATCATTTCTAAAGTTTTGCCGTGAAGAGGATCTTTGTTCTGTTGCTGGTCTGTCATGTGCCATAAAACTACATAATTCAAAAAACATTTGCGTAATTTCCCTGCTTTAGAGAATAAAGCCTAAAATTAGCCGGAAGATGAAAACTAAACCATTTGTAATTGAACGAACCCTAAACACCCCTGCTGAAAAAATATGGAGGGCCATTACCGACAAGGCACAGATGAAACAATGGTATTTTGATATTGCTGAATTTGAGCCGGAAGTAGGTTTTGAATTTACATTCAATGGAGGAAGCGAAAACAAAGTTTATGTTCATTTATGTAAAATAACTGAGGTCATTGCCAATAAAAAACTTAAGCATAGCTGGACTTATGAGGGGATGGAAGGAATTTCATTTGTAACCTGGGAGTTGTTTCCCGAGAGCAATACTACCCGTGTTAAGTTAACGCACGAGGGATTAGAAACCTTCGTGACTGATAACCCTGATTTTGCAAGAACAAGTTTCGAAAGCGGTTGGACCTATATCGTTGGTACGTCGCTTAAGGAATTTGTTGAAAAATAAATCAATGTAGTTTGTCGCGATAGACCCGTTATATTGTCGTATTTAAAACCCTTAGGTATGCTTTATTGTTGATAGATTTGATTATTAACCAATTAACCAATTAAACAACACACCTATGTTTAACAGCAGCAAAATATTTAGCAGTTTTTCAGTAAACGATATCCCTAAAGCAAAAGAGTTTTACGGTAATACGCTCGGTTTAAAAGTAAAAGAGGTAGAAATGGGCACCACCCTGCTCGAAATAGACATCGCAGGTTATACGGTGATGATCTATCCCAAACCCAACCATACACCTGCCACCTTCACCATCCTGAATTTCCCGGTTGATGATGTAGAAATAACGGTGGATAAGCTAACCGCGAAAGGCGTAAAATTTGAACATTACGATTCGGAATTTTTGAAAACCGATGGGAAAGGCATAGCCCGCGGCAACGGCGGACCAACCATCGCCTGGTTTACAGATCCGGCAGGCAATATATTATCGGTGCTGGAAAGCAGGTAACTGTATTTCCTGCTCGTTATAAAGTAGAAATCGCAAAATAAATTTGCAATATACTAATTTTTTTAGCATATTTAAATCCCAGTTTAAAATGCTATGAAAGGTTATGCAGATTATATGATCGTGCTTTCGCCGCCGGATGAGATCAGTGGGCAAATAAAGAAACATAAAGCAGATGCTGCCGGTATCATCGGCGCATATGAGAGTTTACATTCCCAGGCTCATATTTCTATCAAGACCATGCCGCGGCGCAAGCCCTTTATGGCTGAACCCGAGATAAGAGGTTTGGAGAAGAATATTCAACTATTGCCCCCTGTGTCGCTGATGATCGACGGTTTCGACTTTTTCGCTCATGGCGACGAATACCGTACTGTTTATGCGGCTATCCGTTCTACTTACTCTACTGCTCAATGGTTTAGGGCGCTTAAAAAAGGCCTCAATATTAAGGATTACCTGGTGCCGCACATTACCATAGCGCGCAATATCCACGTTACCGCGCACAATAAGCTATGGCCGCATTTTAAAAACTTGCGCTGGATAGAGCCCTTCACTATCGACAATCTCACCATATTGCACCGGCAGGCCTTTGATACCTTTGCCCATTGGGAAGTATTTACCGAAATACCTTTTGAGGGCAGGCATTTAGTGCAGGAGAAGCCGCCGAGACCGTCGTTGCTAAAACCGATGCCTGAGAACCAGAGCAATAGCAGGCAGACCAGTCTTTTTGAGGAAAAAGGCTTAAAGGTGAAAGAAGAAGGGTAAAGCTGGTTTAAATTAAAAAATCACCTTTCCATTTTAGCCTCAATCCTTTACCTTAATAAAAACCTTTGACCTTTAGCCTTTTACCTTTCACCTCATATTTTTTTTCACCCATATCAACCTTTTGTTTATCTTTGTGCCGGGGTAAGTCTTTTACGACCAGCTCCTCTTGAACTCCCCCAGGGTGGGAACGCAGCAAGGGTAGAGGGTTGTAGCGGTGCGATAAAAGTAGCTTACCCTTTTTTTATTTTCCTCCAGGGGCAGGAAATTCTCTCCGATCATTTTTTTGCAATCTTCATTATCCGTATGGTTATTTCTTCAATCTATTTTGCTTAATTGCGTAGAATGATCATTTCGCTATGGAAATAAAACTGGAGCAAAGAAGAAGCAACATCGGTACCTTTTATATTGATGAAGATGGCAAGCGTTTGGGCAAGATGGATTTCCTGATCAAAAATGGCGTAATGAACATTTACCATACCGAAGTGAACGTAAAATCACAAGGTCATCACATAGGCGAAAAACTGGTAGAAGCGGGGGTAAATTTCGCCCGCGAAAATAAGCTGAAAGTGCTACCAACCTGTACCTTTGCCAGATCGGTTTTTGACCGGGTGAAAGCGTATGGGGATGTGCTGGTAGATTAATAAAACTTACTAACCACCTGTCATTTCGAACGAGGAACGAGGAGAAATCTTATACATCTGAAATGCGGACGATGCATGTCATATAAGATTTCTCTCTGTCGTTCGAAATGACAAAAAATATAAAATTCTCAAATTAATATGCTCGATATATTCATTATAGGCGGTGGCCCCATAGGTTTGGCTTGCGGATTGGCTGCTCAAAAAGCTGGTTTAAGCTATATTATTGTTGAAAAAGGCTGCCTTGTAAATTCCTTATACAACTACCCTTCTACCATGACTTTCTTTTCTACTTCAGAAAAGTTAGAGATCGGCGGGATACCCTTTGTCACCATCAGCAACAAACCTAACCGTGCCGAGGCGCTGGAGTATTATCGCCGTGTGGCCTTTTCAAATCATTTGAAAGTGAACTTATTTGAAGAAGTGACAGGAATTGAAAAAACAGATGGTCACTATTCTATCAAAACCAGCAAAGCAAATTACGAGGCCAAAAATGTGATCGTATCCACTGGTTTTTATGATATAGCTGTTAACCTGGATATTCCCGGAGAGGATTTGCCAAAAGTGCAACACTATTACAAAGACCCGCATTATTATGCGCTACAAAAAGTAGTAGTAGTGGGTTCAAGTAACTCGGCTATTGACGTGGCTTTGGAAACCTACCGCAAAGGCGCTGAGGTTACTTTGGTTATCCGCGGCGAAGAAGTTAGCCATAGGGTAAAATACTGGGTTAGGCCGGATATTATCAACCGTATCAAGGAAGGGAGCATTAAAGCCTATTTTAATTCGACACTTTCGGCTGTTCGTGAACATAATGTAGATATTGAAACACCTGAAGGAAAGATTACCATCCCCAATGATTTTGTAATGGCGATGACAGGCTACCGGCCAAATTTTGATTTCCTGAAGAAAATGGGGATCGTATTATCTGAAGATGAAAAATGTCTCCCACAATATAATCCTGAAACCATGGAAACCACTCTCAAAGGCATTTACCTTGCAGGTGTGGTATGCGGAGGCATGGATACCCATTTATGGTTCATTGAAAATTCGCGTATCCATGCAGATATGATCATTGGGGATATTGTGGGGAAATTGAAGTAGATTCGGTTTAAATAACTATTTTAGGCCTCAACCCTTTTCACAATTATGCTCACAAGCTTTATAAGACCTGATGCCCCCCCGGTAAATACTAAATCGGATACTGAACTAAGACAATGCATTGATAACCGCGAAAAATACCTGCCTGAAAGCGTCCTAGCAGCAGTAGCCGAATTACAAAGGCGGGGAGTTGAATTTTCTGAAGAGGAACAAAGAGTCATCCGTGAGGATATGCTTGCCCGTACGGAAATAGCTGAAAATTCAGGTTCTGGTTATGGCGGCATCTTTAGCGGAACCTATAAAAACTCTCTTGTTGAGGATACTGATGCTTATTCTTTTTATTCAAGAAGAGTAATAAAGGTATTTACGCTCTGCTTCGGTCCTTTGTTCGGCTCAGTAATGATGGCAATGAACATCTGGAAAACAAAAAACACAATTGGTGTTGCGCTCGTTCTATTATTCGGTATCAGCGTTACTGTTATTGAGAGTATCATCCCGACAACTTTAAATTTAAACTTCGCATCCAATATCTTTTTCGCTGTTATAAACGCGTATCTGATAGATATTCTATTCTGGAACAAATACATCGGAAAAACCACGCTTTACAAGGCGAGGCCTTATCAAACAGCCGTTGTAGTAGCTATTATAATTAGCATATTGATTGTAGCATTAATAATGCATTATCTTAACTCAACTCATGCTTTGGATACCTTTTACAAAGGCGGACAGACAAAATAATCGTGGATCAACCCAATCAACCAACAAAAATCATCCTATTCACATTAAACACATTTTTTCTTGCATAAGTAAAAATTTATGCGATAATTTGCACCCAAATTAAAAATAACAAAAACGCGCATCAAAATGATCCAACAAAGCTTAAATAAGCCCGTAATAAGAGCAACATTTGCTCCGGTTGCCGCTGCTTTGGTTTCAACTGTTTTTGAATTTTCGCCTTCCCGACGAAGGCTTTTTATCTCCCGGGTTTAATTGGTTTCTACTATTCGCCCAGACTTGGAGTTTTTTAAACTTCATCAATAAAGTTCACTCTAATTACGTACTGGCGCAAGCCAACAATTTAAAGGTAATTTTTCTATTTCAATGACCATACAAGATTTTGATATACAGGTTGCATCCGCCCAGCATATTGATTATGCACAGCAGATATGTGATGAAATGGCTGAATCGGCAAAAGCACGCGGCACCGGTATTGCCCAACGTTCGCCCGAATACGTAGCCAACAAGATGCTCGAGGGAAAAGCAGTCATCGCTTTTCATAAAGACGGCACCTGGGCGGGTTTCTGTTACATAGAAACCTGGAGCCATGGCGATTTCGTGGCAAACTCGGGCCTGGTAGTTAACCCCATATTTCGCAAAGTGGGATTGGCAAAGGCGATCAAGCATAAAATATTTGACCTTTCGAGAACCAAATACCCTGAATCAAAAATATTTGGTTTAACAACCGGTCTGGCTGTAATGAAGATCAACTCTGAACTGGGTTACGAACCTGTTACTTATTCCGAACTTACCCAGGACGAAAACTTTTGGCAGGGTTGCAAAAGCTGCGTTAATTATGATATCCTAACCAGCAAAGACCGCAAAAACTGCATGTGCACCGCCATGCTATTCGACCCGGCAGAAAAGATAAAAGAATACGAAGATAAAATGAAAAAGATAACGCATAAAGCTACCTTGCTGGAGCGTATCGAAAATGCGATTAAGAAGCGCATTGGTCAGGATCATGATTAATTAAAAACACCGTAGAGACGCAATACCTTGCGTCTCAAAATATACATTGAGACGCAAAGTATTGCGTCTCTACAATAAGAATAAAGATGAAGAAAAAAGTAGTACTGGCTTATAGCGGCGGATTAGACACCTCATTCTGCTGCATCTATTTGACCCGTGATTTAGGCATGGAAGTGCATTCCGTTATTGTAAATACCGGTGGTTTTAGTGCTGATGAATTATTTAATGTGGAGCGGAGAGCCTATCAAATGGGCGTCACATCGCATCATGTGGTGGATGAGACCGAAAACTTTTACAACACCTGCGTGCGTTATTTGATATACGGTAATGTATTAAAGAATAATACCTATCCCCTATCTGTAAGTGCTGAGCGGGTGAGCCAGGCAACTGCTATCGCCAATTATGCCAAGGAAATTGGCGCCGAATATGTGGCCCATGGCAGTACCGGCGCCGGTAACGACCAAGTGAGGTTTGATATGATCTTTAATATCCTTGTTCCGCAAGTGCAGATATTAACCCCTATCAGGGATTTGAAATTAAGCCGCGAGGAGGAAATCGATTATCTAAAAAAGCATGGTGTTGAAATGAACTTTGAAAAAGCGAAGTATTCGATCAACAAGGGTATCTGGGGTACATCAGTTGGCGGCAAGGAAACACTTACCTCAAATTTAGGTCTACCGGAAGATGCCTGGCCGACGCCAATGACTAAATCTGGAACCAGGAACATCGAATTAACATTTAAAAAAGGTGAGTTAACAGGTATTGACGGTAAACATTACGATCACCCAACCCAAGCCATACAGGACTTACAAGCGATAGCCCAACCTTATGGCATTGGTCGTGATATCCACGTAGGTGATACCATTATAGGCATAAAAGGTCGTGTAGGTTTTGAAGCTGCCGCGCCTATGATCATCATTAAAGCGCACCATACGCTGGAGAAACACGTATTAACCAAATGGCAGCTTTCCTGGAAAGACCAGCTTTCCACCTTTTATGGTAACTGGCTGCACGAAGGACAATTCCACGATCCGATCATGCGTAATATCGAGGCCTTTTTAACTGACACGCAGCATAATGTAAGCGGAAAAGTGTTTGTAGAACTAAACCCATATCGTTTCCAGGTTACAGGTATCGAATCTGATCACGATCTGATGTCGAGTAAGTTCGGCAGCTATGGCGAAATGAATAATGCGTGGACCGGCGAGGATGTAAAAGGTTTTTCTAAGATATTTGGTAACCAGGTAATGATCTATCATAAGGTAAACAACTCAGACAATGGATAACAAGGCGTTTTCAAAAAGTGATTGTTCAAGCCACTACAAATGGGGCGACGACTGTTACGGCTGGAATTATATCGATACGGATGCTTTATCTGTAAAGCAGGAGTTGATGCCACCCGATACTGCTGAACAATTACATTATCATGAAAATGCCACCCAGGTGTTCTTTATTTTGAAAGGCCGGGCTACCTTTTCTATAGATGGAGTTGAAAGTATTTTGAAACCCGAACAGGGAATAGAGATCAAACCCGGACAAAAACATTTTATCAGCAATAAAGAGCAAAGCGACCTGGAATTTATTTTATACTCATCACCATCAACAAAAAATGACAGGATCAATATCAAATAAAGTTAAAGCAGGGATCATCGGCGGGGCTGGTTATACCGGCGGCGAAATGCTGCGGATATTGATCAATCACCCCAATGTGGAGATAGCCTTCGTACAAAGCACCAGCAATGGCGGCAATTATGTGCATGAGGTACATACTGATCTTTTGGGTGATACCGATTTGAAATTTGTAAGTGAATTATCAACCGATATTGATGTATTGTTTCTGTGTGTTGGACATGGTGATGCGAGAAAGTTTTTGGAAGCACATGACATCCCCGATTCTGTAAAAATTATCGACTTAAGCCAGGATTTTAGATTAGCAAAAGGCTCAAAGCTGAAAGCTAAAAGCTTTGTATATGGTTTGCCTGAATTAAATCGCGATACAATAAAGCGCGCACAGAATATTGCCAATCCCGGCTGTTTTGCCACTTGTTTGGAGTTAGGATTATTGCCTTTAGCATCAGCAGGTTTATTGAATAGTGAAGTTCATATTACAGGAACAACGGGCTCGACAGGCGCAGGTCAAAGTCCGTCGGCTACCACGCATTTTACATGGCGTAATGATAACCTTTCCATTTACAAAGCTTTTGAACATCAGCATTTAAATGAGGTGGGAGAATCGTTAAATCAATTACAGCCAGGTTTCGGGCAGGCAATCAATTTTGTACCTTATCGTGGTGATTATACCCGTGGCATCATCGCTTCCATTTATATGAATTGTGAGCTATCCAGTGATGAAGCTTTAAAGCTATATGAGGATTATTATGCTGCACATCCGTTTACCCATGTTACCAACAAAAACATCGACCTTAAACAAGTGGTGAACACTAATAAGTGTATAATACAAGTCAACAAGCATGGCAATAAGTTATTAATTACCAGCATTATAGACAATTTACTTAAAGGAGCATCGGGCCAGGCGGTACAAAATATGAATCTACTGTTCGGCCTTGATGAAACCACAGGTTTAAAACTAAAAGCGACAGCGTTTTAATATTTAAGAGATGAAAAATAACCTTTCACCTTTATCCTTTTACCTTTTACCTCAAAGACATGAAACTATTTGATGTATATCCTATCAATCCCATCAACATTGTAAAAGGTGTTGGGAGTTTAGTTTATGACGACAAGGGAACGGAGTACCTTGATCTTTACGGCGGTCATGCCGTTATTTCTATCGGTCATACCAACCCTCATTATGTACAACGATTAGAGGATCAATTACATCAGATCGGTTTTTATTCTAATTCGATAGAAATTCCTTTGCAAAAGGAACTGGCTGAAAAGCTTGGTAAAATTTCCGGTAAAGATGATTATCAATTATTCCTTTGCAACTCCGGTGCAGAGGCAAATGAGAACGCGTTAAAACTGGCTTCTTTTTATAATGGCAAAAAGAAAGTGATCGCTTTTAAAGGTGCTTTTCATGGCCGCACATCATTGGCAGTAGCAGCTACGGACAATCCAAAAATTGTAGCCCCAATCAATGAAACTAATAATGTGATCTTTCTTCCATGGTGCGATGAGCAAGCATTGGAACAAGCTTTTGCTGTTAATGAAATATCATCCGTAATTATTGAGGGTATTCAAGGCGTTGGCGGGATACAGGTTGCCAGTTTAAGTTTTTTACAGAAGATCAGGTCGCTTTGCGACCAATATAATGCGGTATTTATTGCCGATTCAGTTCAATGCGGATATGGGCGTACGGGCAAATTCTTTTCACATGATTTTGCAGGCGTAAATGCTGACATTTACAGTATGGCCAAAGGCATGGGCAATGGCTTCCCTGTCGGGGGGATCATTATTTCGCCAAAAATACAGCCTGCTTATGGTATGCTGGGAACTACCTTTGGAGGAAACCATTTAGCTTGCGCAGCAGGTTTAGCCGTTTTGGAAGTGATGCAACGCGATAACCTGATGCAAAATGCAGAAGAAATTGGATCTTATTTAATCGATGAAATAAAGAAGTTTGACCAGGTAAAAGAAGTGCGCGGGCGCGGTTTAATGATCGGTATCGAATTACCTGTAGAATTAGCCAATGCACGTAAAGACCTGTTGTTTAAGCACCATATTTTTACCGGTGAGGCTAAACCAAATGTGATAAGGTTATTACCTGCTTTGAATTTAACCAAAGCACATGCCGACAGGTTTTTGGAAGCATTTGCAACGGTATTGAATCAACATGCCCCCTCTAAATCTCCTCCGCTGGTTAGCGGAGAGACTTTATAAGGGCTACATTTATAAATTAAAAAAATCAAAAAGTCCGTCTCTACAGGAGAGGGATTTAGGGTGAGGCTATGAAACTTTTTTCTTCCGTAAACGACGTAACCGATCTGAATGCACTTGTTGCAGAGGCTTTGCAGTTAAAGCAAAACCCGTACGCGCATCAGCAGTTGGGTAAAAACAAAACATTGGGTTTGGTATTCTTAAATCCAAGTTTACGGACACGTATGAGCACCCAGAAAGCAGGCCTTAACCTCGGCATGAATGTAATGGTGCTCAATATGGATAAAGAAGGCTGGGCCCTTGAACTCCAGGATGGCGCGATCATGAATGGCAGCACTGTAGAACATATCCGAGAGGCTGCAGCTGTGATGGGGCAATATGCCGATATTATTGGTGTACGCTCATTTCCGGGATTGAAAGACCGTAACGATGATTACAGTGAGAACATCTTCAACAAGTTTGTAAAATACTGTGGTGTGCCAGTGGTTAGTTTGGAGTCGGCTACACGTCACCCCTTACAAAGTTTGGCTGACCTGGTGACCATCGAAGAATTAAAAACCAAACCAAGTCCCAAAGTTGTATTGACCTGGGCGCCGCACGTAAAAGCATTGCCGCAAGCGGTTCCGAACTCTTTTGCTGAGTGGATGTGTAAAGCTGATGTTGACTTTACCATTGCCCACCCTAAGGGCTATGAGCTTTGCACCGATTTTACACAAGGCGCAACCATCACCAACAACCAGGGTGAAGCTTTGGCCGGGGCCGATTTTATCTACGTAAAAAACTGGTCGGCTTATGAACCTTACGGGAAAGTTTTTGGAGGTAACGAGGATTGGATGCTCACCAATGCCAAACTAAAAAATACCAATAACGCTAAGGTAATGCATTGCCTGCCGGTACGTCGTAATCTCGAATTATCAGACGAGATACTGGATGGCGAAAACTCAATTGTGATCCACGAAGCCGGCAACCGGGTATGGGCAGCCCAGGCGGTATTGAAGAGGATGTTAGAAAATTTGTAATTTAAACAAATGAAAACCGACATCATTAAAGAAATAAAAATCGATGGGTCAGGCAGGTTGTGTATTTTCCCTGAAAAAGAAAAATTTACCCAAATTTATAGGTTAGCAGTAGAAGTGCACTGGGATAATGAAAAATTATTTCTTTATTCGCCAAAGCCAAGGGAGTGGTCGTATCTCGATTGGTATAATCATATAACAAGTTTAGTTAGAATTGATTATGGTATTGATTTATTGTTAACAGCAAACACAACATGGATCAATATTCCATCAACTCTTAAAGAAGAAATAATAGCAATGTCTTAAATGTACATCCCCCACTTTAACCTAATCACCGACAAAAAGGAAGCCATCAGCTTTATGCAGCGGTACAGCTTTGCCACCATTGTCACTTCGGTAAATGGCCTCCCCGAGGCTACGCACCTCCCCTTTTTGGTGAAAGAGGAAAATGATAAACTATTTCTGTTATCCCATTTTGCGAAAGCTAATCCGCAATCGGCTCAAATAATTGATAATACATCTTTAGTCATTTTCACGGAGCCACACGCTTATATCTCGCCAAAGCATTACGAAAAAGAAGAAAATGTACCCACCTGGAATTATATCGCCATACATGCTTACGGAAAAGCGGTTATAATTGAGGAAGAAGATAAAAAAGCGGAACTATTAAAACATACCATTGAATCTTACGATACCGGCTATTTACAGCAATGGGAGAAACTATCCGATCATTACAAATCAAAAATGATGAAAGGTATCGTCGCTTTTGAAATTGAGGTAACCGATCTGCAGGCCAAAAAGAAACTAAGCCAGAACAAGAGCGAAATTGAACGTGAAAACATCATCAATTCTCTCAGTAAGAGTACGGATAGCAATGAACGTGAAATAGCTGCTTACATGAATAAATCAAAGCATTAACACTTCTATCTGACTTCAGATCTCAGACTTCCTACTTCGGAACCGACTCGGTCATCCTGGTTTCAGTATTAAAAAATCGTACGATGAGGCGGTTATCAGTGTTTCTGCTGAAATACTTAATTGCCCAGCTCACCAATACACTTACTTTATTTGAAAAGCCCACCAGCGACATGAGGTGGACGAACATCCATAACAACCAGGCCGGGTAACCGTGAAAATGCAGTTTCCATATATCGGCTACCGCCTTGTACTGGCCAATCGTAGCCAATGATCCCTTGTCGAAATATTTAAAAGGCTCCGTCGGTTCTTCGTTTATTAGGTGCATGATATTTTTAGCCAGGTGTTGGCCCGTTTGAATAGCTCCCTGAGCCATGCCCGGCAACCCATTTGGGGTCTCAGGAGTGATCATGGCAGATACATCGCCGATTGCAAATATATTCTGGTAACCCACTACCCTATTGATCTCGTCGGTTTGTATCCTTCCGCCTCTTGCGATGGTACCTTCGGCAATACCTTGGGGTACTTCGCCCATTACACCTGCCGCCCAGAAAACATTACGGGTTTCTATCACCTTGCCATCGTCTATCTTTAACTCGTAACCATCATAGCTTTGCACATGAACACCATTATAAATAACCACGCCCATGGTAAGCAAAGCCTTTTTTGCTTCAGTTGAAGCACTTGCTGACATGGCCCCGAGCACCACTGATTTACCTTCAACCAGGTAAACCTTCATATCTTCCTGGCAAAGCGAAGGATAGTCCTTGCACAAAATATTGTTGCGCATTTCGGCCAAAGCACCGGAAAGCTCCACTCCTGTCGGACCGCCACCAACAACCACGAAGGTGAGTAATGCTTCACGCTCATCGTTGTCTTTTTCAACAACAGCCTTTTCCAGATTCTGAAGCATGAAACTGCGGATGTTGAGCGCTTCGGCAACGTTTTTCATTGGCATGGTAAAATGCTCAATTTCCTTATTGCCGAAAAAGTTGGTATTGGCACCGGTAGCAATCACTAAATAGTCATACGCTATTTCACCTATATCAGTAGTGACAGTATTTTTTTCAGGGTTGATTTTCTGTACATCAGCCAGGTTAAAAGAGAAGTTTTTTTGACCGGTAAATATCCGCCTGAACGGGAATGCAATAGAATCGGCTTCAATGTAACCCATTGCCACCTGGTAAAGCAAAGGCTGAAAAGTATGATAGTTATGCTTATCGAGCATTAATACTTCTACAGGTTTATTCTTTAGTTTTTTTGCAAGGTTTATACCTCCAAATCCTCCGCCAACAATAACAACGCGTGGCATCTTTGTAGTTTTTCCCAGATCCATAAATAAATGTTATCCAAAACTTTTCGCCGCAAAATAGTGATAAAACCCGTTTCGATTACAATTTTAAACCCTGTTTGCTGAAAGTATGTTTTTTAATTGACCTGATTTATAAAAAATAAGCGATCTGATTTGTTATTTTTAACCTCTTAATTATTTAAGCATGAAAAGACTGTTATTAGTCATTGCCTTATTAATATATCTTCCCGGCGCTTATTGCCAGGTAAAAAAGGTTGATAGCTGGACGGATGGTAAATATGTAAAGGTAAATGGCGCCAACCTTTGGGTGGTTACAGTTGGCGAAGGCGATCCGATCATCTTTATACCCGGTGGTCCTGGCGGTGCGCATCTGGGTTACAGGAGTTTTGACCCTTTAGCTGAAAGTCATCATCAATTGATCTATTTTGATGCTTTTGGCAGTGGAAAATCTGACACCGCAAAAAACCTTTCCGAATATACACTTGTGCGCGATATTGAGGACATAGAAGGATTGCGAAAGGCTTTAAACCTGGAGCATATTACCGTTTTAGGGCACTCTTATGGCGGCTTGGTAGCACAGGGGTATGCATTGAAATATCCAGAGCATTTAAGTCATTTAATTTTGGCCGACACGTTTCACAGTTTTGTGATGTGGCAGGAAAATGATGACAATTCAAACCGGGAGATCAAAACTAACTACCCTGAAATTTGGGAGCAACTAATGAAAATACGCGAACAGGGTGCAGTATCAAGTGATAAAATCCATCAACAGATATACGGTCAGGTTCCTTATGGTTTCTTGTATGCTTATGACCCTTCAAAATTTGAAGGTGGTGGCGGTAAGCCCTATCCTAATCCAAACAATACCAAATTGTACTACCAAATGGTAGGTAAGGACGGTGATTTTATTGTAGGAAGCGATATCGGTACTTTCGATTACCGCAAGCAATTAAAAGATTTAAAAATGCCGGTATTGATCTACTCAGGACGATTCGACAGGGTTGCTGTGCCATGGATGGCCATCAAATTTAAGGAATATTGCCCGCAGGCCAGGTTTGTGATGTTTGAGAAATCAGGTCACAACCCACAGGTGGAAGAACCGGAAAAGACCTTTGCTTTGATCAACGACTTCCTGGCAAAATGAGCCTCACCCTAAATCCCTCTCCGGTAGAGAGGGACTTTTAATATTATATTGGTGAAATATTTATATGAACAAACAAGAACTTCATATCATCAAGATCGGCGGGAATGTAATTGATAATTCAGAAAACTTATATCATTTTCTGAAAGATTTTACCGCGCTTGATGGTTATAAGATATTGGTACATGGCGGAGGTAAAGTAGCTACACAATTATCAGAAACACTCGGTATTGAACCAAAACTGGTAGATGGCCGACGGATAACTGATATTGAAACGCTGCGCGTGGTGACGATGGTTTATGGCGGTCTTATTAATAAAAACATAGTGGCACAACTGCAGCGTTTTGGCAATAATGCCATCGGACTTACCGGTGCCGATGGGAATTTTATCCGCACAAAAAAGCGCCCTGTAAAAACCATTGATTACGGTTTTGTGGGTGATATTGATGAAAAATCGATTGACCCTAAAAATATAAGTAGTTTACTGGAAGCCGGCTTCACCCCTGTTTTCTGCGCGATAACACACGATGGCGAAGGGCAGTTATTAAATACCAATGCGGACACCATTGCTTCGGCACTGGCGGTCGCACTGGCAAAATTATATGAAACTACCCTGATCTATTGCTTTGAAAAGAAGGGTGTGCTGCAGGATATAAACGATGAAGATTCACTAATAAGGGAAATAGACCCCTTGCGGTACGAGGAATTAAAAAAACA